>JALOLV010000224.1 GCA_025455785.1 Spirosomataceae bacterium
TGACGAAGACCGCCAAGACGATATCTACGAATACTTTATGAGGGCCGAGACCGATAATATTCGTACGGCAATCCAACAGATTGGCGATGATGATATTACTGAAGAAGAACTTCGCCTGATGCGTATCAAGTTCTTGTCTGAAATGGCAAACTAAACTGATAAATGGAGTTATTTTAAAATCGTCAATGGTTGGTTTTCGAGAATCAACCATTGACGATTTTTTTATGATTATACTTTTCGAGTAGTTTGTATGCACCATTCGGCGAAGCAATATTGAGTACATCTGTTTCGCAAAGCGACTCTATTCTATTTTTTAGGTCAATATCAGAGGCAATTTTTCTTAATTCTGCATCAAAGATTGCGATATGCTCAATTGCATTTTTGATTACTCTAATCAATTGGCCAAAATTACCAATAGTCAAATTAGTATCACCCAGATAGTTTTCGAGTCTTGCCCCTTTTCTGTATTCAGGGTAGTTTTCTAATCCCATAAAAGCCAGCATCCAGTCTTTGTTAAAATACCCGACGGTTTTGAGTTCATCGTGAAGGTTGTTTGAGGCACAGCCATATCTTTTTAAGGTATAGAGGTGCGAGCATTCATGATAAAGCCGGATAGAATAAGAAAACGACTGCCAAGTGTCTTTGGGTAAACCTAAATTCTCGGCCGGTAGATTGCTGTAAGGTTTTGTACTTAAAATAATTAATTTGTCTTTGAATAAGCTCGGGTTTGGTAAAACATTCCTCGAAAACTCTTGATTCCAATCGCCCAGCGGCCGTTTGCGAGTAATGCCCCCATTGATTTCGGAACAATGACCGGATTGTTTTTGTGAATGAAACATTGAATGAACTTAACAAAGTCTTGATTATCAGCTATTTTAATAACGGGGATTTGCCCTGCAAAATCATTGTAGATTTCAAGCTCAATTCCCGAAGGATTATTAAGACTAAGGTTTGATTCTAAACCTTCAACTCTACCTTTCAAGACTGCGTTAATGTAGTCTTGAGTTTTGTTGATTTCACTCTCAATCTGAAAATTTAACTGAGGATAACATTGCCTAAGTACCTCAAACGCCCCGTTTGTTTTTGCTTCCGCAGAGTATCGCTCCCAATCTTTGATAAATGATTCTTCCTCATATAATGTGGATTCTTTTTTATCTGACAAACCAAATTTGTTAATAAAATACTGCTTCAATTCGTCAGATAAATCGAATTCATCATCGACCATTACTTCGTGGGTAGAGCTAACGTCTATCATATTCTAAGCGATTTGTCGTTTGGCAAGTTGAGCAAAAAGAGCATCTTTTTCCATCAATTCATCATAGGTACCAGACTCGACAATTGTGCCTTTATCCATTACATAAATACGGTCGGCGTTTTTGATTGTACTGAGGCGGTGTGCGATGATGATTCGGGTGGCTTGGAGTTTATCTAAGCTCTGCGAGACGATGTTTTGAGTGCGGTTATCTAAGGCACTGGTTGCCTCATCCATAAATAGCAACCTTGGCTTATGCACAATGGCACGTGCAATCATGAGTCGCTGTCTTTGTCCACCAGAGAATGTGCCTGCACCTTCACTAACAACGGTGTGCATCTCCATCGGCATTTGCTTGATACCCGCCATCCGAGCGGCCTCCCAAGCATCATCGAGCGATAACTCGGAGTTACCCACGATATTCTGATAAATACTGCCAGACATCAACGAGCCATTTTGTAAAACAACTCCGATTTGTCTTCTGACTAATTCTTTATTCATAGAATCAAACGAATCACCATCATAGTAAATTGACCCTGTTTCGGGTTTTTCAAAACCCAGTAGCAGTCGCATAATGGTAGATTTACCACATCCCGAAGCACCCACAAAAGCTACCATTTCGCCAGGTTTTATTTTGAAAGATACATCGTTGAGGACGAGTGGCTGCTCGGGATTATACCTAAACGATACTGAGTTCATTTCTATTTCGCCAGCCAATTCACCGGGGTCGATACTCTGCTCGGCCGATTCGGTTTCTTCTTCTAAAATCGGTTTGACACGTTCGTAAAGCGTAACTACATTGAGCGATGTTATCAAAGCCATACTCAATCTTAGACTATCGTTAAGGAATTGATTGAACGATGTAATAAATGCCATGAATGCCCCCACTGTTAGCATACTCGTTGCGGCATCTGAGTTTAGAACGGTGTAGTAAAGAAATGAGAAGAAGAAAATACTGGTAAGTAAGGGGTAAGAGGCATTGAATGTCTCGACAAAATTTTGGTAACTACCCGACATAAAGCCTAATCTTTTCAGTTTTGAGAATTTATCGGCCCAAAGTGTAAATACTCGACGTTCGCCACCAGTGATTCTGATTTTGGTAATACCCGATAGAAATTCAAATAAAAATCCTTGGATATCGCCCTGATATTTAGAGATTTCTCTATCGTATTTAAGTTTTAGCCAACCCATTGAGACCATAAATCCTGCGGCAATGGCACCTAAACCTACACCAACCCAAGCCAATTTTGAGTCGTAATAAAACAATAAAATTAGGTTTACGAATGAAAAAGCCCCGCTCAGAACGGCTGTCATCAAAGTACTTGATACTATCTGGCGGATGGCATTAATACTCAAAACCCTGTTTGTGAGGTCTCCGGCCGAATACTTTTTATAGAACGTAACAGGAAGCCTAAGCATGTGGTCCATGACCCCTGCTTGTAAATTTATACTGGATTTTGATTCTAATCGTAATTGTAGTACGCCTTGAACCAACTGCAACCCAGCCGTTACCAAACCAATGATTATCATAATGGCAAATACCTCTAAATGCAATGACCTATCGGCGGTAGGGATGACATCATCGTACATCATTCCTGATAAAATAGGGACTAATAGACCAATAAGACTACCCGCAAATGCCGCCAAAATCAAAATTTTTGCGTCTTTTTCGACCCCTTTGATGGCAAAACGGATAACCTTTTTTATTGAAGTCATTTTTCCATCGAATCCCGAGAAAAACATATAAGCCATTGGCTCTAATGTTTCGGCGACTTCGTAAGTTACCAATGTTTCGGTGCCAGTTGATAAATCTTTCAGAACGTATGTCTGAGAGTTTTTTTGTATCAATGCAACGGGTGTCTTTTCTTTTTTAGTAAATGCCAAAAGGTGTCCGTTTTCTTCTTTCCACCAAACGTCTCTCAGAATGACCCTGCGGATTCGGAGTTTTGAACTTTTGGCGATTACGTATAATTGATTTGTCAGACTATTTTGGTATGAATCAATATGCTTGGGTTCTTCGAGCTTAAATCCGAGCTGGTCGCCTATCAATTGGCAAGTCGAAAAGAGGACACTTTGTTTTTTAGACTGATTGTTGACAAATGCCGTTGGTGCTTCGCCGTTGCCCGATACGATAGATTTTATCTTTTCTAAAGTATTTCGGAGGCTTTCTTCTTCAATTACCAATTTTTCGGCAAAGTGGTTGCTTTCTTCACATTTGTGAGCCTCGATGATTTTATTGAGTTGAGCAAAAAAGTAAGCTTCTAACTTGCTTAGAGATAACATGAAATACACATCATCTTTTAGCAAGACTTCTCTTGTACTCAATACCTCAATCTCGGCGTCGTCGCTTGTTGCTTTTATCCAAAGTTTATTTGAGACTGGTGCGAGAAAATAAGGGTACTTTTTGTACGGAATGGGGGTACTTTCAGAATAAACATCAATGTCACCTTTTAAGAGATGAATCCAATTGATACCGCTCGATGGAAACGCAACTGCATCTTTTTCTAACTTTACGGTTGTGAACTCATCAATTGCGGTATAAACTCTCGGGCTATTAGCATTATTAAAAACCGATGATGTCTTCAGAATCCACTTATCAATCATACTTTTCAGAAAGAAGTGGTCCATATCAAGGAGTGCGAATTTCTCAATCGCCATGAGCGTTGCGTAGCTCGAAACCACAATTAACCTTGCGTCTTCGGGGCAGTTTTTGGGCAACAGACTGAACAAAATCTCACCTTTCTTGGCCGAATAAAGATGTTTTAGGGGCATCAAATATTCTCCATCTTCGCCAACTTTCGTGTAGAAAACATTTACTTCTCCAGAAAGAATCATCCAGAATTTTTCTGAATCATTTAAGATAAGAGGGTTTTCGACTCCGATATATATTTTTTCTTTTGAAGACATAACTGTAGAATTTTATTTTGTTTCGATTAAGTGGGCATATACACCTTTTTTATTCATCAATTCTTGATGTGTTCCTCTCTCAACGATTTTTCCGTATTCCATCACGATGATTTCGTCGCAGTCAATAATTGTACTTAATCGGTGAGCTACAATCAAGCAGGTACATCCTCTTTTTTTGATGTTATCCATCACGATTTTCTCAGCAGTGGGGTCTAATGCACTGGTGGCTTCATCCATAATCAAAATTGAAGGATTTGTAGCCAATGCCCTTGCTATCTCTAATCTTTGGCGTTGCCCACCGCTAAAATTTGAGCCACCTTCGAGTACACCGCTATCGTAGGCATCTTTTCGGGCGGCGATGATGTCATGTATCGCCGCATCACGTGCCGACTGAATGATGTGTTTGTCGGATATGGTTGAGTCCCAGAAGGCAATGTTTTCTTTGATTGTACCATTAAAAACCAAAACCTCTTGGTCGATTACTGCTAAAGATTCGGTAATGATGTGTCTCGGAATCTCGCTTTTGGGTTTGCCATCGAAAAGTATTTCTCCCGACCAAGGCTGATAAAGCCCCGAAGCAACTTTTGCAATGGTAGATTTGCCACTACCCGAGCCACCAACCAAAGCCACTCGGCTTCCGGGTTTCAACTTCAAATTGAAGTTTTCTACCAAGGGGGCCATGGTTGTATTGTATCCGAAAGTTACATTTCTCATCTCGAAGTAACCTATCAACTTATTATTGACCGTAACTTTTGGCTCAGTTTTGACCTCCGTGTTTTGTTTGTTTTGGAACTGGTCATCAACTTCGTAGTTCATTACATCATCAATACGCCCCATGTCGCTCTCGGTTTCGTGCAATAATGAGCCTACCGAAATAAGCTGGTTTACTGGCGAGATAAAATTATTCATCAAGTAAGTAAAGGCGACCAATGCTCCGAGCGTCATGACTCCGTCCATTATTCTTAATGCCCCAATTCCTAAAATCAGTGTTGTTGTGAGAGATGTTAGTAGCGGAGGTATAGCATTGAGCCGAATGGTGAGCCAGCCTAATTCTTGTTGAGCATTCGTAACTTTTGCCAAATATCCGACCCAATTTGTAAAGAAGTCATTTTCTCGACCCGACGCCTTGAGGGTTTCTATCATGCTAATACCCGAAGTGGTCGTGCCCAGCAGTTTACCACTTTCGTTGCTCAATCGGCGGTTTCCGTCTTTTCTGGCTCTCGATACGTATTGCAGCACTGCCACGTTGAGTCCCGCCATGAAAATCCCGATGAGTGTGAGCGGAACATCGTATGAGAACATCAGAAACGCATAAAATATTACTACGATGACGTTTAGAGCTGCATTGGCGAGGTTTCCGCTGAGTAGCTTGGCAACTTTGTCATTCAGTGAGACCCTGTTGCCGATTTCGCCGCTGTAACGTTGGGTAAAAAAGGCGATTGGTAAATGAAAGACATGCCACAGAAACTTACTCGATGTTGCAAGGGCCAGCTTGGTTTCTAACTTGAGCAAGTAGTACTGCTGTATGTAAACCAGTGCCGAATTGATTATCAGTACTGCCCCCATGATGAGTAGAAGCGGCATGACGAATCCTGAATAACCATTAACTAAATATTTGTCAATGAATATTTTGATGAATGAAGGGATAACCAAACCCGGAATCACTAAAAAGAGACTTACTAAAATGATGTATGTAATACTCAATTTTGAATTTGAGATTCTGGACGCCAAAGAAGCCATCAAACCTCTTTTTTCGTTTCCTTTTTCGAAATTTGGCCCGGGCTTGAATGTAAGTACGACCCCGGTGTAGGATTCATCAAACTCTTGGTGTGTAACTTGGTATCTGCCCTGAGCGGGGTCGCTCAAGAATACCTTGTTTTGCGTGAAACCCTCTAAAACCAAAAAGTGATTGAAGTTCCAGAATATGATGGCCGGGGTTTGGATTTGCATCAATTTTTCGATTGATTTTGCGTAGCCTTTGGCTTCTAATCCAAACTCTTTTGCCGCTTTGATGATATTGGTTGCCTTTAAGCCATCTCTCGAAACCCCGCAGGCTATTCTTAGTTTTTCTAATGGAACGAATTTTCCGAAATGTCCTAAAATAATACTTAAAGCGGCAGCCCCACACTCCACACTTTCCATCTGCAAGACAGTAGGCACTTTGACCGGTCTTGCCTGTTTATCAATTACAAATTTTGTATTATTTCCCATTTTATTGCAAAGAATAGTAGTTTTAGAACATCATTAGTAGTACCGAGTAGATTGAATTATTCGGATTTAGAATGCGTTCAGAATCTTTTTGGTTAGTACAAATCAAAAAACTTTTTGAATGCTGGCACTACGATAGCCACAGGGGTTTCTTGTTTTATCGTAATCTGACCCGTGCAAGAGGTGCCTTCTTTTATTGCGATGTCGGGGCCTTTTGCCGATGTCCACTTAAACCCACTGTACGAATTGGCGTCTTCTTCAAATTCTACATGAACCTCAAAAAGTGGCCCCCCCGACAGAATCCCTTTGACCAATTGGTCGTTTTTGACAGAATTCATCATGCCTTGTTGCGTTATCGGGAAGTCTGAAACATACGTAACTCTACCTTTGATGAATCCGTATTCTTGTGGCTGAACGGTTGAGGGCACCACAAATGCCTCCATATCTTTTTTAATTTTTTTGCCATCTTGCGATGGGATATAAAGCACACCTTTCAGTTTAGCTTGTTTTTCGCTTTTCAAGTTTTTCAACTTAAATAGCGGGCTACCCGGATTAACTACTACGCCAGCATCGGTCAATACCTCAACCACCTCGCCATTGTAAGGGCTCTTGATGTTTGTCTGAGTATCGTAGCGTTCGGTCAAGAATTGTAGATTTCGCTCCGATTCGGCGATTCGCTGATTCTGAAGTGTGATTCGTTGTTTCAAATTGCTTTGAGGCGTTCAATCGTATTTTTAGAGGCGTCAATTTGCTGCTTTGTATTGGCCACTTGAGCCCTAACTATCAGACCTTTTTCGAGAAGGTTATTCTCAGCATCTAACTGATTATTGAGAAAAGCCAGTCTTTTTTTCTCGGCTTCGATTTCGCCTTGGATACTCACACGGCTTTGGTTCAATAATTCTTCTTGGAGTTGATTGCCCTGACTACCATAAGACATGATTCGACCAAGTTCAAACTTGCGGTCGGCCAATACGGCTTTTGCGTCTTCGATTTGTTGGTACAGTTCGGGCTGTTGAATCGTTGCGATGATGTCGCCTTCTTTGACTTTATCTCCGATAGCCACTTGTAGCTTCATTAGCTGCCCACGTGAAGTAGAAACCACTTCATGGACCTCTCCGCCGAGTACAACCCCTACGGCGTTGAGTTTGGTCTTAACTCTACCTAAAATAGACCATGCTATTCCGGTGCCTAAGGCTAAAGAAATCGTAACGAGAGCAATCCATGCTTTTGGCCCTGTTACTTTGATTAATTGGTCTAACTTCTCTGGTGTCGAAAGTTTTTCTAATGCCGACTTTCTGAAAAAACCTGCTGCCATAATTGTATATTTTTTATTAATTATCGGTATTCGGAATACTGTAAAATGACTGACGGTCTATTGTGAATCCGTTGTTTTCGGGGCTTATCAAAGTACCTGTTTCGTGTCGGAGAACTATGAGCGAATTGGCAAATTGCTGATAGGCCTGCAAGTACCGCAACTCGGCGGATGTCAGACGTTCTTGAAATAAAATAAGGTTTAATATGGTGGTAAGTCCAGTTTGGAACTTCACTTGTTCATCTTTGAACACCTGCTTGTAGTAGTTGAGAGCTTCTTCTGATTTTTTCAAAGCTAACACACTATTATTCAGATTATTGATAGAATTGCTGATGTTGAGTTCAATATTCCTAAGAAGGTTGTCATTATACACCTTTTGGTCATTGATGGCTACATTACTTCTTACGAGATTTCCTTTGGCTACGTCATTACTAATCGGAAAAGAGAAGGTCAGTCTTGCACCAATACCAGTGTTTCGTCCTTGGAAGTTAGTCAGTGTCGAGAATGCCTCTCCGATGCCATTACCCATGCTCACACCCCCATAGGAGGCAAATCCTGTTAAATCTAACTGCGGTTTTACATTATTTTCAGCCACCTTGTACTGAACCTCTAAAACCTCTGCCAGTTTTTTGACTGCTTTTAAGTCACCTCTTCTTTCTTTGGCAATTCTGATAAAGGTATTCTTGTCTAAATCATTTTTGTAGGCCGATTGCTCAATTGTAGGGAAATCGTTAAGAGGGGCATCAATCAAAATACTTTCTTCGTTGCTAAGACCAATTGCCCTACCTAAATTTAGTCTTGCTTGGTACAAACTCTGCTCGGCCAGAATAGTCATTTTTTCTTGGTTTGCTAAATCGGCATTTACCTGAATGACATCTCCCGCAGGTTTTTTATCGGCTCTTACCAACTCGTTTGTAATACTCAAAACGTTTCTTACTCGGTCTTCGTTTTGTTTATAAATCTCTAAACTCTTGTAAGCTGTGTAGTAATCCCAGTAGGCAAGCCCAATCTGTAAAAGTTCAAGTGAGTTGGTAAATTCGTTGTTTCTCTTTGTGTTTTCAATATAAAGTTGCGAAGTTCTCTCAAAAGCGGTGGCAATGCTGCGGCCTTTACCTCTAAACAAAGGTTGGGTGAATGATAAACTTATAGCACTTGAGTGGTTACCAAAATAAGCACCCACATTTTCGTTGAAGCTATCAAAAGGAAAATTGTTTTTGTTGAGACCGTAATTTAAATTGACCATGGTCAATTGCCCCGTACGCAGCCTTTTTTGTAGCCCAACCGAATAATTGATAGCATTTGTATTCAAAATTCTATCAACAAACTGATTTCTGGGGTCGGCCTCGAAGAGGTTATTGCGGTTATTACGAAGTGCCAATTCTGAAAAAGAACTGATATTGAATGCACCCTGCTGAATCTGAAAATTGGCTTCGGCACTCTGAATTGAGTAGAAACTTCTTTTAATGATAGGGCTTTTATCAAAAGCTCTTTGCGAGAGTTCGATTAAATCACATTTGATTTTCGACTGTCCGAATAGGCTGCTGAAGCAAACAACCAAAAGCAATATAAGTAAAGTTCTACGCCACATCTTTGTGATTTTTAAATACTGATTACCTATTTTATTTTGTGTTTTGGTAGGATAATTACCCAAAAAACAAGGCAATTCCTGAATTTTAGAAAACAAAAATCTCCGTCAAATACCTTTAGAGTACCTGTTTGTTTTGAGTAATTATCCAATGCTAAAAGAATTATGATATAGTTGCAACTATGATGATTGTTGACTATTCGCCAACCGTAAATTTACAATCAATACCATTTCATTTTGTTGACATATTCAGTTTTCTATCAATAACTTAGATTCATTTAAATGAATTTGGCTATTGTGTCGTGTATTGGTGGTGGATTTCGAGGTATGATTTTAGAATACTGAAAATGAGTAATTTGTCATAAATGTTGTGTCAAACAATTTCGGATAAATGGCTGACTCGTAGGAATTTAAGCCGCACGGACCTCCGAAAACTTATGAAGGATTTTTCCGAAGCGAGCCCCTGCTTGTGAAACCCCATCCAATACATTCGTATCAATTAAGTCTTCTTCTTCTGGGTTTCCGTAGCCTAACTGGTCGGTTGTTTTACGAAGGCGGTTCGATAAAAATAATGCCAATGCGTAATAGAAATTAGACCTAAACTCCATGTTGGTAGCGAGTCTATTTTCGATGGTTTTGCGTGTGATTTGATACACGGCGGTAGGTCTCGTAACAATCACAGATACCGATGGTGGACGTGACTCTAAAAAAGACATTTCGCCGACAATCTCGCCTGTTTCTAATTTGGCAATGCACTCATCATTGTTGCCACAAACTGCCAACTGGCCCGATAGAACAATGTAAAGGCTATCAATAAATTCGCCTTTGTTGATTAGCCTATCACCAGTTTCAAGTTCTAACTTATTGCCGTTGTTGAGCATCCACTCAACATCTCGGTCGTTTAATTGACCTAAGAAGAAAAGTACCCGTTTCATAAATTTATATTAATTATGTTGCTAAATTATTTTATTCTAAACTGATAATCTTGACAAAAAAACCGTGATTACTGACTTTCGGTGTATTTCTTCTGTAATGAATCGTACAAAGACTCATAATCTGTCAGAATTGGGGTTTCGGCAGTATCTTCCTTGGATTTCTTAGATTTTTTTTTTTGAATACCCAGCCCACCGTGTTGTGGTTTTATCGGAATATTGATATAAAGATAGTCAGGGTCTGACTGGTCAGTTACCTTGATTTTTTTTCCAATTGGGAGTTTTTTTCCAAAAAACTTTTCTAAGGTTTCTTCAGGATTCGTAATCAATAACCTCTTGAAATCTTCGTTTTCCCAGGCTTCAGCAATTATTCTGAAGAAAACCTCTTGCCCTTTTTTTTGCTGCTCAGTTAGACTCATAATCTTATTTATTTTTACTTTTTGATTGCGTTCGTTTGTTTAACGCAAAGAATTCAGCAGTTCTTTCGGAGAAACATTATATTGCTCAACAAACAGCCTCGAAAAATAATGTACATCGTTGTATCCGACCGCATAGGCAATTTGCGAAATAGAACGCTCAATGTAATTATCAATCATTTTCTTTGCTTTGTGCAGACGTAAAATCCGAATATACTTATTTGGCGTTAGATAGACCAAACTTGCAATTTTTCGGTGTAATTGTCTCTCACTTACTGCCATTTTATACGACAGGTCGTACAAATTTAGAAAATTTTGATTTATTGAGCCATAAATTTCTTTTTCGAGATTCATCAACCATTCTTGGTCGAGTTTGGTTATTTTCTGGGGCTTGATTTCATCAGTACACATCTCCCTGACGTTTACATTCGACTCGTATATTTCGAATATATCAGGTTGGCCTTTAAATGTCAGATTGAGGGCTTTAGACTTGGCCTTGAGCATGATGTCTTCGATGATGTCGTTTATCTCTTTTGTGCTTGTAAAGATTATCTCATCCGTTGTTGCTTTGTTATAAATGGTACTGTTTTGGCTAACACTCATGATATTCTCAAGCGGGTTTTTGATATTCATGACTATTTGTTCCAAAACATTTGGCGATGACCAATCAATTTTAAGGTTATTTGGAGTATTCATTGCTTTAGGCTTATAAAGTATTCATTTGCAAAAACACTACTTTGTTGATGTTACCAAGTATTTATTACTCTCGTAAAATCCTTTTAGGCCAGCCGAACTCATAGAGACCGGAATTGTCTCTGAGCCAAGATAATTTATTGGTTTTCCGATTACTTGCGTTTCAATACCCATCAGGTTCATAACCCTCAGGAGCTTGCTGTCGCATTCGGCAAACGCAACGCTATTTTTTTCTTTACAGATTGGCGTGATGGCGTGTACCATTAGCTTCTTGAATAAAGTTTTATCATCACTTTTTTTACTCGTGGCAAACCTGCCAATGTGCCAAATAGAAGATACATTGTTTTTGTTTTCTAATGTATCCAAAGGGTTGATATTAAAAATTTTCTGAATGGGTAGGGTAGTTTTGTAGTCCCATTTAATAATCCTGATTGAGCCTTGAATATTGCCAGATGAATCTTTGGCAACAAAGTATTTAGAATTTTTTAAGTACTTCAACTCATCATGGCAAATATCGGCTACATCATTTTGTAGTTCGATACTTTGAGAATTTTCACAATGATGGTTGAAGTTTTCTTCTACTACAAATTTGGCTAAATCGGTGAGTAAGTTCAACTCTAATTGCCCAAGATAACTCTGAGTAATAATCATAGTGATATAATGATATTTTATTGTGTTTATCCTTAACAAATCTATTTCTTGAAATTGAAAATTACACTACCCAAAATTGTAGTATTTATCTGAAAACCAAACAACTACACTTTTGGGTAGTAGCACTATTGTTGTGTTATAGTGGTAATCTATAACCACTTAGAAACATTTGTGTTTATATTTGCGTTTAAACTTTTTAGAATCACCCAAAGCTAAACTTAACTACTTCTTCTAAGTGTATATTGCAACGTAGGTATGTTTATTACAAGCATGCCAACTATGTATATTTATAATATCTGCTGTTGTATTGATAAATACATCAAATACAACTTATAAACCATTTGTGTGAAAAAGCTTTGATAGTTTAAATCCATCCTGAATCAATAGAAAAAGCTTACTTAATGTAGTTGACACGAATTGCGTTCAAATCCATTTTTAAAAAGGTTTTTAGATAAAACAGAAAGAATTACTGATTCTGAACGATACCCTTTTGGATTACCCCATCTTACAAAATAGATACCATGAAAAATGTCAGTGCGTTTTTTGACCACCGAAACACCATCAATAGTATGTCTGAGGCCGAAGAGGTTCAGATATTCGACTACCTCAAACCTGTAAGGGCCTTTGCCAGAGCTACTAACACGAGCGTTTATGTGATTAGAAATGGGATATGGGTATTATCTGAAGTATGTCCCTGATAAAGACTTAGAATTACTCCTAAAGATAAACGCCGTGGGTTTTGATTTTTATGAGAGACTGCCTCTGGAAGACCGAATGCACTATTCGATTTCGTATGACTTTCATTTAAAAAACGACGAAGGAAAACTGATTCTGATTAACCAGAAACTAACACCGATGTTTCTGACCGATGACGGTAAAATCTGGAAAGCCATCTGTATAGTTTCGCTATCTTCGGAGAAGTCTTCGGGTAATGTGAAAATCTACCGTAGTGGCGAAAACAAAGTTTATAATTATAATTTATGCACTAATGTCTGGGAGGTTGAGCATAAGATGACTCTGACCAAAAGAGAGGTCGAAATTTTGCAGTATTCGGTACGGGGTTATACCATAAATGAGATAGCCGATGCCATTTTTGTCTCGCCCGATACGGTGAAATTTCATCGAAAGAAACTCTTCGAGAAAATTGATGTAACAAGCATAACCGAGGCAATTGCGTATGCTACGAATAATAAGTTGATATAAGAGATATTTGAATACCGCTCAATATTTAATTGTAATAAATGTTGGGCGATTAACTAAATCTTTTTTTCTATAAAATTTTTGTGTTACAAATCCTTTTCTACATACTTATCCAATTATTAATATATCGTAATTGCTCATTTTTGTGTTCAGACGAAAACAAGTCTATTCTGTGAAAAATATTTTCGATACAATTGTGTTCAAAAATCTTTAGTGACTTCTGCCCTTCCAAGAAATCATCCTTACTATTTAAACTGAAGATAGGAACATCGCCGTTGAGCATTTGTTTCATCTCAAAATCAAGGATAAACTTGTACTTTCTCTTGTTATCACCTTTGAAGGCCTTAGACAATAACTCATACAGCTTTAAGTTGTATTCTTCAAAACTTGACATAAAAGATGCCGCTCTCATATATTTCAGGATTTTAAAATATACAAAAGTCGGCCGCCAGATGTAGCGAACTTCATTATTTTTAAATGCTTGTAATGGTGAGTCATGGGATTTTAATTCTTCTTTTGAACTTAAAAACAAATCATAGGCGGATGAAAAACCATCAATAAAATACTCTTTGTAATCATTTACAAAAATGTACTTACCTTCGAATAATGGAACATTTTTATCTACTATTTTTCTCGTAGTAAATCGAGTGGTTCTTTTAGAATGTATGGTATTGGGGTTAATTATGGTCTTATCTAACTCTGTTACTTCTACATTTCCTTTAACTCCGTATCCTACAATATCAAAAGAGGCTCCTTTATCTAAATTTATTATTAAAAAACTTTCTAAAACTGAAAAAAGAGGTACTTTATGCTGGGTATCCCATATGCGAAAAGACTGGTCATCAAAAATAGGCTGGATAATAGTCTCGTGGTCAATTAGTATAGGGTTCTTACCTGATGTAATCAAGTTTTCATGATGACAATCTTTGCTTCCTAAAAGTAAAGTAACGGCTAAAAGAATTCCTGATTTATAATAATATTCTTGTAAATCTTTCTGTGAGTTTGCTTTTTCATAATTAACAAATTCTAACCAGCCATAATTTCCACAATCTAATATTTTAAAGGTTTTCAAATCTGTCTTTAACTTGAGATTAACCCAATCAATAAATGAATTATATGAGTTGGTTATTGCAAGATTTCTGGGTTTGTATATTAACTTTGTTCCACTTGATAAACATATTAAAGAGGTTCCCTCACCATTGTGTCCGTCACCAAGACTTACATCAATATCCACGATTTTGGTATCGTTTAGATTAAAAGTAGATTGAATATTATTAAGGTCTTTTTGAAAGCGGTAAACAATATTTTGAATATGATTTGAAAAGTTATTAGCCTTTATTCTCAATATTTTGTCTAAAACTGGATAATCTATTGCTATTGATGAAATCATTTTTTCTGTGAACTCATCAAAATTAGTATTTCCTTTTTCAATAAAACTATCTAAGGCCGACTGTAACGTAACCTCAGCGGTAGAACTTAATTCTTCTAATAGTTTATATTCTAACTTATATTTTACTTCAGTCCCGAATTCATACTCAGCAAAAGTCAAGGAATCTTTGGTATATGACATAATACTTTCAACAAACGGAATGGATTTTAGGTCTTCCCTAAGTTGATATAAAATTTGATTCAGCATTTAACTTATTCTTTTGATAATAGATTTGTAAAATGAGTAATTTGAAATTTATCTATTCAAGACTCTGAAGAATATTGAGGTATCTTTTATTTTTACAGAAAATATATAATCATTTACTATAGTATATAATAGGATTTTTCAAAAAAATGAAGACATTATGTGTAGAATATTTTATAATTGAGTGTGTAATTACTTCTTAAATTGTATATGTATTGAAAAATTGTTTTCAGAAAACTCAATTCGATAGTAAATAGATGAGTCCACAATTTATACACTACTATTTATGATTTGGTACCCCATGCAAGAAAAATTATGATTAAAATGAGGAAACCCAAATATCCCCACTTTCTATACTTTTCACTTACAGCCAACTTAAAGCAAAATACAATACCCACAAAAGCAAATAGTAAAAATAAGAAAATATCCATAACAATATATTTTAAAGTTATATTTAAATGTAATTAAACATAAAAATAGGTGGAATTATATATTTATACCTTGAAGGTTAATAACTGACCTTAAATATCTGATGCAAGCATCTCAATATTACTAATCAATTAGAGTTTTATCTCAATAAATATATAATTCCACAACTCATTTGAGTGTTCTATAAAATTTCTCCCATACCATGGCGTATCGCTATCGACTACACTTGATTCCTTATAAAATTTCAGCAATCATTATACCAAAGTATCTTAAGCTTTAACAATTGTTGCTTCAACTTACTTATTACTATTTCTCGGGGTAAACAAGCCAAATGAAGAAATATATAATTTCAGTATTATTTTCTGGCTATATGATACGCACATACAGCAGCACCAATAAAAATACAAGCACCGACTGCAAGCACACATCCTCCAGCAATTAAGGTTGCGGCACCTATTGCAGCAGGGGTTCCGCCCCCAGCAACTGCTTCAAGCTGCTCATCAGTAAGCTCAAGTTCGTCAAAATTTGGTCGAACAGGAATGTTTAAGTAAATTATTGAACTATCGCTTTGGTCTTCCACAATTAGTTTATGAGTTGCAGGAAACTTGACTCCTATTGTAGACTCGAACGTCTTAATAGGATTGTTGATTAACTCATCTTTAAAAATAGGACTTTCCCATGCCTTCTCAATCAATGTCGAATAAGCTGCTGTTCCAGCTGCTTTTATTTCAGCTAAATTGTTCATGATATTTATTTTTTACAAAGTTATAATTAATGAGTTTTAGGTGCAGCAGCTGCATCTTGTCTATTCATGTAGCTTGCTACGGCCGTCCCAACCGCTGTACCTGCTGCTGCACATGCAGTCCAGAAAGCTCCAGCGTAAGATAGTACAACATATGGTAAAGCTCCCCCAGAAACTGCTTCTAATTGCTCTTCATTCAACTCAACATTATCAATTTCTACCTTTCTTGGAATAGTAAGATATACCTTTGATTCGTCTGTTTGGTCAGCTACAACCAGTGTTTGTCCTTGTGGTAGCTCTATTCTGAGACCTGTAAGCTGCTCTATTGCATCAACAGGATTGGCTACCAAATCTTTTTTAAACTGTGCATCTTCCCATGCTGCTTGTACGACTTGTGCATACATTTCTTGTGTTTGAACTTTTTCCATGATTAAAAACTTTATAAATTTTAGATGGTTGACAATGTTATTGGAAACGGTGATGGTAGTGGGATTGGGTTATAAGGCCCCGTACCACCGGGAAAAGGGAAAGGACTCTCACCTTTAGGTGGTCTAATCATCATCATTCCACCCGCAGCCGCTTCTAACTGCTCTTCATTCAGTTCAACATCCATCTGTGGCTGGGCAGGGATATTGATGTAAACTGTTGACTCATCAGTTTGGTCTCTGACTACTAAGGTTTTACCAGCTGGTAAATTCATTTTTTTACCAGTAAGATTTTCGATTGCTTTTACGGGATTTGCCACCAATTCTTTCTTAAAATCAGCATCATCCCATGCTTTCTGTACGATTTCGGCATACAGCTTCTGTTCTTGTGAAAATTCCATAGTTTTATTGATTATTTTTCTATTATTTGATAATAAAGATGGCTTGGAAAAGACCAAAGGCTTTTAAACTCTAAACTTATTCTGAAAGATACTTTTATTGTCCTTCTGGTACCGGAATTTTAGGGATTGTTGGAAGTGAAATGATAATAGGCCATAATCCAACCATTCCACCCGCAGCAGCTTCTAACTGTTCTTCATTAAGTTCAACATCCATCTG
>JALOLV010000225.1 GCA_025455785.1 Spirosomataceae bacterium
ACTTAATAATCAAACGATTAGCTATTTAAACCTAAAAATGACAACTTCAAATATAGCTTAATTTAATTTTGTGTAATCACTGAATTAAAACCATCCACGACGACGCATCTGGCTTGTTACGCCACGCATATTGTATGTATAACTCAACATAAAATAGCGAGCGAGTGTCTGTACTCTTTCTTCTGAAACAAAGTTTACACTGGCATTCTGACGGATTCCGAGATTTTGATTGAAAATATCATAGGCCGATAACCTGATTTCTGATTTTTTATTTTTACCTACAATATGATAAATCGAGGCATTTAGAATCGGTTGGTTTCTCTCAAATCCAATACTTCGATTCACAAAAATATTGTAATTGAGACGAGCATTGAAATAAAACTCTTTTGGCAGTTTGATATTCATATCGGTATTGTACTGGGAGTTTACAATCCGTTGATTTTGAGCTGAATTTATCGAGTATTTTGTATCTGAAATATTCCAACTGGCATTGCTATACATCGTGAAAATATCGCTTGGAGTGAGGTCTAATCTCAAGTTGAAGTTTATCGAATTAGTATTTGTTTTATTCAAGACATCATTAATGAATGTCAGATAACTCCCGCCATTAAAACCCGTATTGAGATTCATGGTCGCTTTAGTTTTCTTTAAAGGAAACCCAAATCCAACCCAAGCATTGTAGTTTTTGCCTCCATCAATATTTATCGGAGAACTTATTGTACGAAACTGACTATCAATAGTTTGTGTATAAACAATCTGATTAACATTCGATGTGTAACTTGCATTAAAAAATAAATTCGTAAAGCTCGCTGGATTAAAATAGTTGTATCCGGTAGAAATCTCGTGATTTATTGAAGGTTGCAGATTAGGGTTGCCCTGACGTATCACAAAAGGGTTACTTACATCAATGACTGGTTGCAAATCTCTAATATTGGGTTCTTGAACACCCACCGAATATTCGGCCCATAGATAGCGGTTGTTTTTCAAATCGGCATTTAGGCTGACATTCGGCACCAAATTTCCAAATTTTCGACTCGAACTAACCAAGCGGTCGGTCTTTTCGTTATTGGCCGATAAGAAATTCATTGCGATTTGCTGGGCTGCCGCCCCTACTGAAAGATTAAAACCTTTGTAATTATAACGCATTGACGTACCCAAACGATTGAAATTGATGTCGTTGTCGTAGAAGGCACTTAGGTTATTCTCTAAAAGGTTAGTTTCACGATTGGTTAAATCTCGATTGACAACCTCGTTTCTCAAACTAAAATTGTAGAAACTCTCCAAAAATAACCTTTTACCGATTGGCTCAACATACAAGGCACTGGCTTTGTATTGTTTTCGATTACTGAATGTTTCGTCGAGCCTATTCAAAGTTTCCATTTTTTCGTTAAAATCAGATGTTTTGAATATTTTATTGACCGAGAAAAGAATTCCCTCCGAATCAGAATCATTCAAATTGAAGCCTCCACTTACTGCCAAACTTCTCCCCTTTTTCTTGGCTTTATGTCTGTAAATCAACGTATTAGCCATTGCAACCGAGTTAAACAAACGTGAATTGTTGATATTTGTATTGCTACGGGGAGTGCCGTTTAATTCAAAAAAATCTTGTAAATTTCTGTAAACTCCATTGCCATCCGAGAACTTACTGTTATGTAAGCCCACGATTGTATTGAGCGAGTCTAAGGTTTTTTCGTAACGGAGCGTAATCCGGTGATTGCGGTTAAAATTAGTAGTTGTACTCGACTCGGTAGATTTATTTGAATTATTTGGTGCAAAACTCGTTCTGTTCCGCTCTAAATCGGTAATCTGTCGAGTCTGATTATAATAATAATTCGTACTAAATTTAGTCTTTTTGGTATCGTAATTATAGTTTGCTCCACCTGCAAAATTATTAGAGAAGCCCTGCCCTCTACCATACGACCGAGGCACAGTCAGGTTATCGGATTCGTCATCACCGAAGTAAAACGTTCGATTACCATTGCTAAATCCAAATTCGGCTTCGTCATTCCAATTAAAAGATTGATTACCTCTAAAATCTTGATAATCATCCCATCCTAAACCTGTTTGATTTGTATTATTGCCAAGTCCGATTACCGAAAATTGGTTTTTCTTATCAAATTTATTGTAATTACCTTTCAATTCGGCTCGTTGGTCATTGCCGACTCCAGCCGTAATTTTACCGAAACCACCTTTTTTGTGGCTATCTTTTAGTTCGAGATTCAAAGTTTTTTCTTTCTTCCCGTCATCAATACCTGTCAGCTTGGCTTGCTCTGTTTTGTCATTAAAAACCTGAACTTTTGAGATGGCTTCGGCTGGTAAGTTTTTGGTTGCTAATTTTGGGTCGGCTCCAAAAAATTGTTTTCCGTCAACGGTTACTCGGTTTACATCTTGCCCCTGAGCCTTGATGTTTCCGTCGCCATCGACCGAAATTCCGGGGAGTTTCCGAAGTAAATCTTCAACGGTTGAGCCGGGCGGTACTTTAAACGAACTGGCGTTGTATTCGACGGTATCGCCCTTGATGTTGAGAGGGGCTTTGGCAGTTTTGACGACCACCTCAAAGAGTTCTTTCTGGATAGGTTTGATTTTGATTAAACCTAAATCGGTTGTTGGACCATCGGCTGGGGTAATATCCTGCTGATACGGCAACATACCTACATAAGTGATTTTCAGCAGGTAGTTTTGGCGTTTAACACCCTTTAGCTCAAACAAACCGTTTTCGTCGGTTCTTCCATAACTAACCAATGCTGAATCTTTGGGCTGGAGTAACATCACAGTTGCAAATCCAAGTGCGTTTGATGAAGTGTCTTGAACAGTCGCTTTGATGTTGATACGTGCAGTACTTTGGGCGATTGCCATCTCTGCGATGAACAATCCCATTAGAAAGAGGATAGCTTTTTTCATAAATTCAAACTACGTGGGATAATGGTCTTATTAATATGTTAACGGTTTAGATAATAGCTTATTTCAAATTGAAAAACGAAATTCAACAGTGCATACTGTCTTTTTATTAAATGGTTACAATTGTATAAATAAAAATAGCACTACAAACATAACTAATTTTTTAGTTTAAAACCTAATGATTTAGTTAAAAAGTATTAAAGGATTGTTAAACTTTGTTAATGGCTTGTCTCAAAGATTGACTGAAACAAAATTAGTTGCAAAAAGGCTTAATAAAATTAATTTGTGATGAACAGATATTGATTTGTGATAAAACGATTGATATAATATGTAAACGATTCAGTAATTTTGAATAATTGAAGATTTACATTAAAATGATATGTTTATAGACCTTAGAAGTGATACTGTTACAAAGCCTACGCAGGCGATGAAAGAAGCAATGTTTGAAGCCGAAGTTGGCGATGATGTTTTTGGAGACGATTCGAGTGTGTTGGCACTCGAACAAAAAGCCGCACAAATGTTTGGTAAAGAAGCGGCAATTTTTTGTGTATCAGGTACAATGACTAATCAATTGGCCATTAGAGTTCATACTCAAATCGGTAGTGAAGTTATCTGTGATAAGTATTCGCACATTTATTTGTACGAGGGTGGCGGAGTAGCTCTCAATTCTTTGTCTTCTCTAAAATTACTTGATGGCGACCGTGGTAGGCTAACAGCACAACAAGTAAGAGACGCTATCAATAATCCCGAAGATATTCATCAGCCAATTACTCATTTGGTTTCGCTCGAAAATACGATGAATAAAGGTGGTGGATGTTTTTATAATATTTCTGATATTCAGGCAATTAAGCAAGTTTGTGTTGAAAACAATTTGAAACTACACTTAGACGGTGCCAGAATTTTTAATGCTTTGGTCGAAACAGGTGAATCGCCGCAACAATACGGTGAATTATTTGACACAATCTCTATCTGCCTATCAAAAGGTCTGGGTTGCCCCGTTGGGTCGCTACTGATTGGCAATAAAGATGACATTAAAAAAGCCCGAAGAATCAGAAAAGCAATGGGCGGGGGCTGGAGACAAGCTGGGTTCTTGGCAGCAGCCGGAACATACGCACTCGACAACCATATCGCAAGACTTAGAGATGACCATCTAAGGGCAAAACAAATCGGCAGTATTTTAGAGGGTTTGCCATTTGTAGAAAATATCTACCCAATAGACACCAACATTGTAATTTTTGAGTTACCAAAGACTTTATTGGCTTCTGATTTCGTTGAAAAGGCTAAAGAGTCTGGCTTAGGATGCGTAGTTTTTGGTAAACATTTAGTGAGATTTGTAACACATCTCGACTTTAGTGATACGCACTTGAGCATTTTTGAAGACAAAATCAAAAAAATAGCCTAAAAGTCCGAATAATTTAATCATGAGTCATTTACTAATAATTATTAATCAGTGATTCAAATAAATAATCAACATTGCCCGAGTGGTTGAGCCTCAATGACACATTACATAATTTTAACAAATCATAAAGTAAGAATCGCTAATTTAACCTAAGAATGACAAATAACATTTTGATAAATAAAAAAATATTTTTGTTTATTGTGATAGCTTCGCTATCACAAAGTATTGATATAAATGCACAAAATAACATTTTAAAACTCAATTTATCTTCATTATTAATCAAAAGTTACTCTGCTCAATACGAAAAAGTGATTGGTAAAAGAGTTTCGTTTGCGTTGGGGGCTGGCTATCGCCCAATGAGTTTAGTGCCTTTTCCTACCGAAACTGCCAATCTGACTACATTTGTTGATAACAGAATTGACTACATAAGTTTGGATAATACCCGCCCAAAAGAATCCAAAGTAAAGGGCTACCACATTACCCCAGAGATTAAATTTTATTTCGGACAGAAAGAAGCACCGTATGGTTTTTACATTTCGGCATTTGCCCGATACTATCATGTAAACGCAGTTGTACCTGTCGAAATGGAACTCGAATACCGTGGGTTTCCGGTTTTATTAAAACTTCCTGTCGATACTAAAGTAGATGCAACCTCGTTAGGTCTTATGTTTGGAAAACAATTCAAGATTTCAAAACGAATTACAATGGATTGGTATATCGCAGGGCCACACTTCGGCAGATATAGTTTACACGGTGAATCTCAGCAAGATTTATCGAATTTTGACGATGATTTTCAGAATCGACTCCGAACAAAAGTAGTAGATTCGTTTAAAATTGACGAAAATACCTTCGGTGTTGTAGTTGATGATAATGGTATCAAAATGGATGCACTTCGTAAGTTGCCATTCGTCAATCTACGAGCGTTTGGGTTCAACTTAGGCTACCGTTTCTAAACCTCAAAAATTATTTCATCATTTGGCAGACGAAGGCGATGGTTATAAAAGCCTTCTGGCTTACCAACACCGCATGAAATAACCATGTTTATTTCAACACCCGACGATGGTAGATTCAAAATTTTCTTAACTAAAACCTCATCAAAACCCTCCATTGGGCAGGTATCATAACCTTCGGCTGTCATACTTAGCATAAAGGTTTGGGCTGCCAAACCACAAGATTTGTGCAAGACAACTCGTTGGTCAGCATGGGTTGTGATTCGCATGATTGGCTTTTTCTTCAACAAATACCACAAAACAATGCCTTTACGTACGAGTGTCGAGATTCCTAAAAAGTCATTTCGATAAAGAATCGGTATTAGTTTATCATAATATTGTTTGAGTTGTTTTAACCTTTTCGGATTCTTTTTTGTCAATTCATCGTTCAA
>JALOLV010000016.1 GCA_025455785.1 Spirosomataceae bacterium
TTTAAAATAAATATTTTTTATGTGAGTTTTAACAGTTTCGAGGTCAATAAAAAATTCCTCGGCAATTCTCCCTCGACTTTTACCATTGGCAATTTGTTCTAAAATCTCTGTTTCTCGTTTGGTGAGAGGTGAATTCTGATTTTTCTGGAAAGAATTTATTACCAATCGGGCAACATTAGGGCTGAGTGGCCCTCCTCCTTCGTTCGCTTCACGAATGGCATCAATAATTTTTGAAGGTGATGTATTTTTGGTTAAATATCCCACTGCTCCATTAGTTAATGCCCTAAAAATTTTTTCGGAATCTTCATAAACTGTCAGTATGATTATCAATACATTTGGCAAAAGGTTTTTTATCTTGGGAATGGCGTCAATTCCATTTATACCCGGCAGTTCGATATCTAACAGAATTACTTTTGGAAAAATCTGTTGCAGATTCTTGAGTGATTCTTCGATATTATGAAAAGTACCAACGATTTCGTATCCGTCCACATTTCCAATGAGGTATTTGTAACCTTCTCGGATAGTTTCATCGTCTTCGATAATTGCTATTTTAATATTTTGCTCGTTCATTTTGAAACTTTACGTTATTACTGTAATTCTGAAACTGGAATTTTAAACTGTAATCTTATTTCAATTCCTGCTGGTTCGTTTGGCAAAACTTCAACCGTAGAATTAATTCTTTTTGCTCTAATCTGAATATTATTTAAGCCGTTTCCCTTTTTTACTTTTTCAATATCAAAACCTCTCCCATTATCTAAAACACTGATAATCAAGCATTCATCAATCAGTAACAATCTCAACCATACTTTACTTGCTTGGGCGTGTTTGAGTACGTTTGTTAGCGATTCCTTACATATCATAATTAGGTTACGGCTGTAATCAATCGGTAATTTTATGTTACGGTACGATTCTTCCAATTGAATAGACTCAAAATCGGTGTTAGTATCTTGAAAAATCTCAACTCCAAAATCTTGAACTCGCAATAAAATCTCAAAAAGATTATCGTTGTCGGGGCTAAGCGACCAAATAATGTCTTTGGTTCCATTGTATAGAGAAGCTGCATTTTCTTTAATCTGATTAACGATTTTCTGTAATTCATCATTAGCCGACATCTTTGAAGTAAGAATATCCGTCAAAATCGAAATTCTTGTCAATTTATTACCCATTTCGTCATGAAAATCCTCGGCAGTTTTTTTCCGAACCTTGTATTGTTCTTCCAAACGAATTTGGGTCATCTCTTTCCGACGTCGTTCTTTTTGTCGAGTTCTGAATTGCTGAATCGCAACTCCAACCATCGTAAAAAATGCTAAAACTAAGCCCTGAAACCATAAAGTACCATAAAAAGGTGATTTGATACTAAACGGAAATTCAACAGTATTTGAAACCAAGCCATCAGCCTCAATTGCTCTAACTTTAAAGGTGTAGTCTCCCGCAGGAATACTTGGATAAATAACTGAATTTGAGCTACTTAGTTCCGAAAATCCTTTTTCGAGTCCTTCGGTATAGTACTGATAACGTACACTTTCTGGATTTGAAAGATGGATTCCAATAAAGTTAAATGTTAGGTGGTTTTGGGAGTGATTTAGCACTAAACTTTTTGGAACATCGTACCACTTTGTTAGGCGATTATCAGATTTTTTTGGTAAAGGATTTGAAAATAGCTTAATGTCTTTTAAAACCATCAATGGAGCTTTAGAGGTCGGTTTGTCTTCTTCGGGATGATATTTAAAAACGCCTTTGACCGTACCAATCCAAAAACCATCTTTTGAGTTAAAAACTGCATTTTGATTACACTCTACCGAGAAAAAACCTTGCTCCTTACTGTATTTTTTAACTGTTACTTTATCATAATTACCGTTGAATATCAAGCGATTAAGATAATTCCCCGTTCCTACCCAGAGCCTATTTTGTTTATCAAAAATTAAGCTGTAAATATGATTAGAACTTAGGCCATGCGTTTTATTAAAATGTAAAAACTTGTCTTTTTTATCCCAAATGTAAAGACCGTTATTGGCAGTGGCAATAAAAATTTTATCATCGTGCTTGACGATTGACATTACTAACGAATTTTTAAGCTCATTTGGCGATTTAATATTTTGCAATTTATCGTCTTTCAGAAGAATCAGACCGTGCGAAGTGCCTACGAGAATTGTGTTTTTATCAATTCCACAAATTGAAGAAATGAACTCTTTTGTATTTGGTATCTCAACTAAATCGTCATCAATAAGCCTAAAAGCCCCAAGTGGAGTACCAAAATAGGCTTGTCCAAATTCATCGACACTGGCACTCAAAAATGTACTTATTTTTGTTTTTGACTGTTTCAAAGTGTTGTTTTTTGAATACCATAATCCAGCACCATCAGTACCAATCCAAACCACATCGCCAACTGAGGCCAATACATTAATACGATTTTTATTTGGATGATTAGACAAAATCTCTAAGTTGTGTACTTTTTTCCCATCCCAAATACCTAAACCACCGCCATTTGTAGCAAACCATGTTTTACCTGATTTGTCTTCAGTTATGCTCATAACAGCCGAGTTTTTTAAACCTAACGACTCATCAATGTAAGTAAAAACACTTCTCGAATACCGATAAATGCCAGTTCCATCAGTTGCAAACCAAAGATTACCCTCGACATCATTGATGATTTCATGAACAGTCTGATTTGTAAAACCATTTTGAGCATTAAAAAATGTTTGCTTACCGTCTTCTGCAACCCTCAAAACTCCTTTGGTACTGCCAAACCAAATGTTGTTATTCAAATCTTGATTGATGCACACGTAGTCATCACGCAAGAATACTTCGCTATTTCGATAAGTCTCCATGTTGGTCAGCATCCAAAAATTTTGTTTTTTGTCAAAAAAAATTCGTCGAACAAAATGAGATTTATCATCAAACTCTTTGACAATATTTAGTTTCTTCCAGTTATTTTGTGCAAGTTTCCAAACTCCTTTTTGCCAAACAGCAATCAAAATATTGTTCTGAGGGTCTTTTGCAAGTGTTGAAACAAAACCATCAATGGCATTGGGCAATTTAACTTTTTCAAGTTTTGCATTCTTAATTTTGTACAATTCTCCACCAAAGAAATTAAACCAGATAGTTCCTTCGGAATCTTCTATAAAAGCATTTGTAAGACCCGTTTGTGCTTTGGATTTTATCGGATAATTTGTAAAATTTTTACCATCAAAACATGAGATTCCGAGTTGAGTAGCAATCCAGATATTTTGTTTTGAATCTACAAAAACCTTAAAGGTAAAGTTGCTTAATAATCCTTCAGAATGAGTGAAATTGGTAAAGTTCTTACCATCAAACCGTGAAATTCCTCCTAATGTACTAACCCAAAGATGGCGATTTGAATCTTGACAAATAGAAATTGCCTGTGTCTGAATTAAATCATTTTCTACACTGTATTGCACAAAATTATGCTTTTGGGCATTTAAGTTAATGCTCAAAAAAATCAACAGAATATGTACAAACAATATACTTCTCATAGGCAAACTTTATTTATCAATATTAGTATTTTTAGAGTTAAGTCGTAATCACCTCAATCGGGGGATTTACAAATCATAGCTTAAACTCGTAACTATTGCTTACTTCATTGACAATCTGGATGAAATTTTTGAAGATTGGATTTTCGTCATTTCTCCGCCAAAGAAGATAAAGCTCTGAACTGTCTTGCAACGGAACAAACCTCAAAGAATTCACGGCATTGCACGAATACGAAACGGGTAAAATACTGACTCCGAGATTTTTATCTACTAATCTCAAAATTGTAGAACCATAATTTGACTCGAAAACTACATTTGGGATAAACCCATGCTTACGAGTCATTTCTCGAAGTTTTATACAATATTTAGAATTTACTGACAGCGGCGGGAGAATGAATTTTTCGTTGCGAAACATCTTTAAAGACAAATTTTCTTGGCTTGCTAAAGGGTGTTTTTCATTCAGTACAAGGGCAAAAGGTTCAGAAAAAAGCGTTTGGATTTCTAAATCAGGATGCTCGGATAACTCTCGTGTAAAACCTACATCTGTCTGGTAATTGAGCAAAGACTCAACTAATTCGGTCTCAGTGATTTCGGTCAATGTCATCGTAACAGCAGGAAATTTTTGCTGCATTTGAGATAATAAATCGGGAAGAATTGAATAAATTGCCGAGCCGGGATGTCCAATTCTTATCTCGCCGTCTTCGCCCTTATGAATCTGTTTTGCGTGACGGTGGATATTCTGTAATTCATTGGATAAACGCTGCCACTCAACTTTTAGAAACGCTCCTGCGGGGGTGAGTTTGACATTCCGTTTATCACGGTCGAAGAGTATAATCCCGAGTTCGTCTTCGAGTTGCTGAATCTGCCTACTCAAAGCAGATTGGGCAATGAACATTTTTTCGGACGCCTTAGAAAAATGCAATTCTTCGGCAACTCCGAGAAAGTATTTAATTTGTCTAAATTCCATAGTTTTCTTTGGTAGGTTTGTTGCACAAAATGTTTCGCAAATCAAATTCAAAATTAATCTCAATTTTAGATAAATATATAAAAATTTAGCATTTTTTGATATTAAAAAAAACTGTTCTTTTGCAAACGAAATGAATATACGAATTGCCAAAATATCAGACGCCGAAAACCTCAGAGAACTAACTGAAGTAACTTTTAGAGATAAATATACGGTTTTCAACACACCCGAAAACATGGAATTGCACGTCCAAAAGTATTTTGGGTTAGAAAGAATTAGTAGCGAAATCGAAGATGCTCAAATCAAATATTTTGTAGTTGAGCATGAGCAACAACTAATTGGATATGCGAAACTTGCAATTAACTGTAAACCAGAAAGTTTGGTTTCACAAATGCCAGTCGAGATTCAGCGTTTTTATGTTCACCAAGATTTTCAAGGCAGAAAAATTGGCCAAAAACTCATGGAAACTGTGATAGATTGGGCAAAAAACAATAGTTTTGATGTAGTTTGGCTCGGTGCGTGGGAAAACAACCCAGATGCTATTAGGTTTTATGAAAGATTTGGTTTTGAGATTTTCGGCAAACATACTTTTCTACTCGGTGAAGATGTCCAGACCGATTTTACGATGAAAAAAGAAATATTTCCTTAATTGATGGGCAACCATCTAAATTGTTTGTTGTTAGCATTAAGTCATGGGTTTCCTGTGGCTTAATTTTTTATATGAAAGATAAAATCAGTTAATTTGAAATCTTAAATTTTAAAACTATGAATGTAAATATTAGGAGAGGCACTGCCGAAGACGTACCCGCTATGATGAAACTCGTTAGAGAATTGGCAGAGTACGAAAAAGCACCCGAACAAGTTTCAAACGATGAGTCGAGAATGTTGCGAGAAGGTTTCGGAGAAAATCCTGCCTTTGGGTCTTTTGTTGCCGAAGTCGATGGCGTTATTCAAGGAATCTCAATTTACTATTTTAGGTATTCTACATGGAAAGGTAAACGCTTGTATCTTGAAGACATCGTTGTTACAGAATCAATGCGAGGAAACAATTTCGGAAAATTATTACTGGACCGTACAATCGAAGAAGCTCGTGCAACTGATTGTTCGGGGATGATGTGGCAAGTACTCGACTGGAATGAACCTGCAATCAATTTCTACAAAAAATACAATGCCAGATTTGATGCTGGCTGGATAAACTGTCATCTTGATTTTTAAAATGAATGAACAACTTACTATAAAAAGAATCTCTACAAACGAAGCCGAACTCTTATCAGATTTAGCGATTAGAGCATACAAAGACCATTATTTACACCTCTGGAACGATGATGGAAGCTGGTATATACAAAAATCATTTAGCATTAATCAATTACAGATTGAGATTGAAGATACCAATAATGAGTTCTATTTTGCAATTATTGACCAAAAACCCGTTGGTTTTATAAAAATCAGACCAAATAATAGCTTATCCGACCACGATGGTGATGGTTTTGAAATTGAAAGAATCTACCTAACCAAAGATGCGACTGGTAAGAGAATCGGGAATAAATTGATGATTTTTGCAATTGAAATCGCCAAAAATTCAGAAAAAGATTATGTCTGGCTCAAAGCAATGGATAGCAGCCACGATGCAATTAGGTTTTATCAAAATCTTGGTTTTGTACAATGTGGGACATCGAGACTCGATTTTGAATTACTGAAAGATGAAATCAGGGGGATGGTTACAATGAAATTGGATTTGTAAACGGTCGTTGAAACCGATATATTTGTAGGTAAATAATACCGAGAAGGGTATAATTGTATCACGAAATAATCTCTGAATGTTATCTCAAGAAGTTTTAGATAAGTACGAAACAGTAATCGGACTCGAAGTTCATTGCCAATTAGCAACCGAAAGTAAGATTTTTGCCCCAGATGCTAATCAATTTGGCAGTGAACCCAATACAAATATTAGTGTTATTACGCTCGGCCATCCGGGGGTGTTACCCAAACTTAACAAAAAAGCTGTTGAATTTGCAATCAAAATGGGTTTGGCATGCGGTAGCGAAATCTCACGTTTTAATTACTTCGACCGTAAAAACTATTTTTATCCTGACCTTCCAAAAGGCTACCAAGTTTCGCAAGATAAATACCCGATTTGCGTGGGTGGTGGAGTGAATATCCGTTTGAAAGATTCAAAAACAAGGACATACACCGAGAAAACGCTCGCTTTACATCATATTCATCTTGAAGAGGACGCCGGCAAATCGGTACACGATGGAAGCGACGATTTCACACTATTAGATTATAATCGAGCAGGAACCCCTTTGATAGAAATCGTTTCGGAACCATGTATGCGTTCGGGCGAAGAAGCGGCAACTTATTTGGCCGAAATCCGAAAAATTGTACGTTATCTCGGAATCTGCGATGGAAACATGGAAGAAGGCTCGATGCGTGCCGACTTAAATATTTCGGTTAGATTGAAAGGAGTTGAGAAATTCGGAACGAAAGTTGAGATAAAAAATATGAATTCTATCCGAAATCTGCAACGTGCCGCCGATTTTGAGGTCATTAGACAAATAAATATGGTTGAGAATGGCGAAACGATTTTGCAAGAAACCAGAATGTTTGATGCAGATTCGGGAGAAACATTTGGAATGAGGGTCAAAGAAACAATGAATGATTATCGTTATTTTCCTGAACCTGACTTAGTTCCAATCAGAATTTCGGAAGAGCAACTAAGTGCAATCAAAGCTGAAATGCCTTCGCTACCTGCTGATTTATACGAGAAATTCACAAAACAGTACGGTCTGCTTGAAGAACATGCCATTACACTTACTGACGAACGTGAAATGGCTGAGTATTTTGAATCGGTCGGGAAATTCACTCAAAATAACAAGGCAATTTCTAATTGGATGACCTCGACAATTAGAGGTTACCTAAATGATAATAATCTACCAATCAATGAATTGCCGCTTAAACCTCAAAAACTTGCTGAGATAATATCACTGGTTGAGCAAAATAAAATAAGTAGTTCGGCAGCATCACAAAAATTGTTTCCTTTGGTTTTAGAAAACCCCGATAAGAGTGCAATTCAATTGGCCGAAGCCAACAATTTGATTCAACAGAGCAATACCGATACCATTCAAGCGTTAATCAATGAGGTTTTAGCGGCCAATGCCGATAAAGTTATGGAGTATAAAAAAGGTAAAAAAGGATTGATGGGGATGTTTGTTGGTGAGGTAATGAAAAAATCGAAGGGTTCGGCTGACCCAAAAGTGACCAACCAATTGCTAATGGAGGCATTAAAATAAGAATACATCGAAAATTTAATAAAATTTGCTCATTGCAAAATCTAAATATGAAAAAAGTAATCTTCGGAATTGCGTTGATAATCAGCGGTTTATCTTGCAATTCTCAAACTCAAAATGTATCAACTTCTGGTTCAGAAATGCCTTTTAGCATTACTGGAAAAATAAATAATCCAATCAGCGGAAAAGTTTATTTAGAAAAAATGAACGACCGTAATATTCCACAAAGGTTGGATTCGGTTACTATCGGTAAAGATTTGACCTTCGCATTTAAGGGTAAAATGAACGAGCCTGCTATTTATCAATTGAATATTGCTAATTCTCAGCTAATTGGGTTGATTTTAGAAGGTGGAGAAACCCTAACAGTAACGGCTGATGGATTTAATACTCCCGAAAACCCCGGCAAATTCACGGTTGATGGTTCGGTAACAATGGCCAAATTCAATCAATGTGTAGCCGAAGTGCAGAAATTTAACCAAACAAGAATCGACTTACAAGGCAAATTTGATGCAGCAAAAGATGATAAAAAGAAGAAAGAATTACAGAATCTTTACATAACAGCCGAAGATAATTTTCATAACACTGTAAAACCGATAATTAACGAATTGGGAACCTCTTTGGCGGGATTAATTGCAATTAACAACTTTTTAAATCCTGAGAAAGACTTCGAAATATACGACAGAGTGGCAACTCAACTCGAAAAAGAAGGCAAAAGTCATTTCTTTGCCAAAATGTTTATTCAAGATGTGAACCGCAAGAAAGTAGGTTCGGTAGGTACTTTGGCACCAGACTTTTCCTTGACCGATTTAAACGGTAAAACAGTAAAACTTTCAGAACTTCGCGGCAAAAACGTCGTGTTAGATTTTTGGGCAACTTGGTGTGGTCCTTGCATAATGTCGTTTCCGGGCATGAAAATGGCAATGGATAAATACAAAAACGACCCCAATGTCGAGTTTTTGTTTGTGAACACTTACGAAAGAGTCGGACAAGATAAATGGAAAGAGACAGTCAGTAACTTTGTAAATCAACGAAAAATGACTGATTACAAAGTGATTCTTGATTTAGGAGGTTCGATTGCCCAAACTTATGGAGTGGAGGGAATCCCGGCCAAATTCATGGTTGATAAAGAAGGAAAAATTAAATTTAAAAGTACTGGATACCTCGGTAGTAGCGAAAAAGTATTTGAAGAAATGGTGAAATGGGTCGAAGAAGGTAAGAAGTAATAGCTAAAATGTAGAATCCCTCACTTTTGGTGAGGGATTTTTTATGATAAGTTATTTAGATAATTCTTTGGCTCTACGTTCGGCAGCCAAAATGCCTTCAATTAGGCCATTTGGTAAGAAATTATCCTCAAAAGTCTTCAATGCTGCTTCGGTTGTTCCACCTTTCGATGCTACCGCTTTTATCAAATCCTCCAAGCTTTTTTCGGCATTATTTATCAAATGATACGAGCCAAGCATCGTTTGCTTGACCAGCAAAGCCGCCATAGATTCTTCAAAACCCATTTTTTTACCAGCCTCAATCATGTGTTTTACAACATAATAAAAATACGCTGGTCCACTCCCACTGAGAGCCGTTACGGCATCAATCATTGACTCATCTTCGAGATAAACCGAGCGACCCGTCGCATTAATCAAATTTTCAACTTTCAGCAATTTTGCAAAACTGATACCATCGGCGGCAGTAAAGCCAGTTATACCCATACCGAGCATAGCAGGAGTATTGGGCATGGCTCTCACAACCAGTTTGTGATTCAATAAATCCTGAATCTTAGCCATTGGAATACCCGCCATAATTGATAAAACCACTTGCTCGGGTTTTATTACATCTTTCAATTCAGCCGAAACTGCAACAAAATCTTGGGGTTTAACCGACAATATAACTAACTCGTAGTCAGCAATTTGAGGCGAAATTGTATCTACAACAACTCCTGCTCGTTCATCCCGAAGTGAAGCGGCCCTTTCGGTACTTTTTTCGATTAATAAGAGGTTTTCTTTTTTTACGAGGTCATATTGAATAAACGAACGAGCGAATGCCATTCCCATATTTCCACAACCCACAATTGCAATTTTCATATCAATTCAAAGATGTAGTGAATCACAAAATTATAACAAAAGCCCCATTCAAAATGCTGAATGGGGCTATTTAATGTTGAAAATTAATCAGAATTAGTCTTTAAAGAAACTCCATTTCATATTTTCGACTTGTTTTCTAAATTCTGCCCATTGAGTATTGAAGAATTTATCAATTTTTTCCAGCGAATCCTTCGTAATCGCTTCGGCCAATTCTACGGATTGCAATTCGGTTCTTGAAGGAGTAGTTTGACGGCTCCTTAAATATGCCATTGCTTCTTGAATTTTGGTAGAAGCTGTAATTCTAAATGGTCGTCCGTAGCCTTGTTTATCGAGTGGACGTGGCAAAATAAGTTCTTTTTTAGTTTTGATTGAATCTTGAATAGCCTTAATCTGTTTTTTGATAGCTTCTATTTCTTTACCTTCTTGGTCTTTGATTTGGTTAGAAATTTTCTCAGTGATTTCATTCGCATCGTTGAGTTTATCAACAGCATCGGTTAGTTTTGAAATACTTGGTTTCAATCTCTCATAAAAATCTTTTCTTGCCAATGCCGCACTCCTATCATAATTAATTCTCGGGTCTGCCTTAACAATAATAGAAGTCGAATCTTTCTGGTCTCCAAAACTCAAAACCACTTTATATTTTCCAGTCAAAACATCCATACCGCTTGGTTCTTCTGCCCCTTTTTTGGGCTTAGGCATGTTTGGCATTCTGACTCCCTTTTCATTCAACCTCCAAACAATTTGCTGGATTCCGGTCGTGTCTGGAACTTGTTTTAATGTTCTGATAATCTTATTAGATTCGTCAAAAATTTTGACTGTTACGGTGTCATATTTCACTGTTTTTATTGCGTCAGTTTTGGGAGCATCCGTTTTTTTCTCTTCTTTCTTCGGAACCTGAACAAAATAATTGATTCGACCACCAATAGTTCTATTTTTACCTTCATACAACCAATCTCCGGCCGACATGTACCCAGCAGGTGGATTCAATTCAGCCAAATACGCATCGGCAGGTTCAAAAACAATTAACTTCTTTTCAAAAACCTTAGAGTTTTGTGCTAAATTACGAAGTGGTTTTATGTCATCAATTACATAAAGGCCACGTCCGAAAGTTGCTACCACTAAATCGGCTTCACGTTCTTGAATTGCCAAATCCATTGTCGAAACCGAGGGGATTCCGTTCTTCCATTGTGTCCAAGTCTTACCTTCATCAATACTCACCCAAAGCCCATGCTCGGTACCACAAAACCACAAATTGGCAGTCGTTGGGTCTTGAATGAAACAGAGTGCATATCCTTTAACTTTGGAATCATCCACTATCCTCTCCCAATTCAATCCAAAATCTTTTGTTCGGAAAATGTACGGTGCAAAATCCCCTTGACGGTAATTATTAACGGTTACAAATGCCTCACCTGCATTGATTTTAGAAGTTTGAATTTGGCAAATCCACCCTTCTTTCGGAAATCCTTTAATTCTTGGTGTTAAATTATTCCAAGATTTACCACCATCACGGGTCAATTGCACATTTCCATCATCAGTACCTACCCAAAGTGTTCCTTTTTCTTTCCAAGATGGTGCAATAGTCAAAATTGTATTATGGTTTTCGGCCGAAGTAATATCAAGCGATAAACCACCACTTTGGTCTTGCTTTTGGTGTTCTGGATTATTGATAGTCAAATCGCCCGAAATTGTCTCCCAATTCAACCCCTTATCAGTACTTTTATGAACAAACTGACTTCCGTAATATATTGTCGATTTATCAAAAGGGTCTTGGGCAAAAGCCGAATTCCAGTTAAATCTGACACGTGTTTTATTATCGGGTGAAGGTGGTCTAATGAATACCCCACTGCCTGTTACGACATCGTAGCGGTTTAAGCCACCACCTTGCGACATCGCGTATCCATAACGAGGATTTTCAGGGTCTGGAATAACATCAAAACCATCGCCTCCGTTTATCATTTTCCAATAATAATTTCGGATTCCACCCTCGGCCCAAACGTACGATGGCCCGTACCAAGAACCATTATCTTGCAAACCTCCATAAATATTGTAAGGTATTTCATTATCTACGTTTACATGATAAAACTGCCCGATTGGCAATCCATCTACAAAAGTCCATGTTTTACCTTTGTCTCTCGAAATCGTGATACCGCCATCATTTCCATTGATAATGAACGAGTTATCTATCGGGTGAATCCAAAGTGCATGATGGTCGGCGTGAGCTTGTTCGAAGTTAGCTGTAGTTTTGAATGTTTTACCTCCATCTTCGCTCACCGAAACAACCTGATAAAGACTATAAAGTCGGTTTTCGTTTTTGGGGTCGCAATAAATCTCGTTGAAATAAAACGCTCTATTTGTTACATCCTCAGCTTTGTCGTTTACTTTTTCCCATTTGAAACCTCCATCATCACTACGATAAAGTGCGTTTTTAGTAGCCTCAATTAGTGCATAAACTCTATTCGGGTTTTCTCTACATGAAGCAAGCCCGATTCTTCCATAATCACCTTCTGGCAGACCTTCGGCTTTACCCAATTTTTTCCAGTTTTTACCACCATCAGTTGTAACATAAAGCCCCGAACCTGCCCCACCAGAGGTAAATCCCCACGGAGTTCGGCGGTGTTCCCACATAGCCACAAACAATTTATTAGGATTTTTGGCATCCATAATCATTTCAGAAACACCCGACTTATCGTTTGTAAACAGGATTCTTTCCCAAGTAACCCCACCATCCGTCGTTTTATAAACGCCTCTTTCTTGATGCTCGCCATAAGGGTTTCCGATTACTCCAGCATAAACGTTGTTCGGATTTAGAGGGTCAATTAAAATTCTGTGGATATTTTTAGTTTTTTCGAGCCCCATCGATTTCCAAGTTTTACCACCATCAAGAGATTTATAGATACCTGCTCCGATGTTGATTGAATTTCGGGGGTTTCCCTCACCAGTCCCAGCCCAAATAATTGAAGGATTAGACTGCTGAATTGCCAAAGAACCAATATTAATATTTGGTTGGTCGTCAAAAATGGGTGTAAAAGTGATTCCACCATTTTCAGTTTTCCAGACGCCTCCTGAAGCTGCCCCAACATAAAAAATATTAGGGTTAGACCAGACTGCATCAATTGCCGTAATTCGACCCGACATAACACCCGGACCAATGCTTCGGGTGCTCATTTTTTTAAATAAATCGGTGTTAATTTTCTGGGCATAAATCAGAAATGGGAAAAAAAATAGAAGTAAATGAAGTGCAATTTTTTTCATATTGAAGATATTGTCTAAGGAAATTTAAGTGCCTAATTTAACTATATTTCTATTAATTTATTCAAATTTGATTAATATTTAGATGAATTTGTTGATTGTCGAGACGAGAAAATTTGTTCATTAATTATTCTTTCAAGTTAGTTCGCAATTATAAAGAAAAACCCTATTTTTGGTTTTTACCTAACAAACTATGCAAACTGTTTCTACTCGCCTAAATTCGCTTGATGCACTTCGTGGATTCGATATGTTTTGGATTATGGGAGCCGAAGAGGTAATTCATGCCATCTCGCACGTTACCCAAAATCCAATCATTCACATAATTGACAACCAGTTTAACCACGTAGTTTGGAATGGTTTTCAGTTTTATGACCTAATTTTTCCGTTATTTTTATTTATTTCTGGAGTCTCAACACCTTACTCGGTAGGTCGTGAATTGGAAAAAAATGATGAAAAATCTAAAATTGCCACAAAAATCATTAAACGTAGTTTAATTTTGGTTTTTCTCGGAATCATCTATAATCTTCATGGTTTTCAACTTAAACCCCTCGCCGAAATCCGTTTTCCGAGTGTACTGGGTCGAATCGGCTTGGCGTATATGTTTGCTTGTATCATTTACGTTTATGCGTCGCAAAAATTTCAATACGTTTGGTTTGGAGGTTTGTTAGTTTTCTACGCTTTATTGTTACATTTTTCATCAGCACCCGGATTCCCAACTGGAGATTTGACAATGGAGGGAAACATTGTTTCATGGCTCGACCGCACGATTCTGCCGGGTAGGCTTCATCGTAAAATACACGACCCCGAAGGTCTTTTTTCGACAATTCCTGCCATTGGAACGGGTTTATTGGGCATTTTTGCAGGAAATCTATTAAAAAAAGGCAATTATTTACCAACTCGAAAAGCAGCTATTTTGGCCATCGGAGGGCTAATTTGCTTAGCAACCTCATTAATTTGGGATATTTGGTTACCTATCAATAAACAACTCTGGACAAGTTCATTTGTACTGCATGCTGGCGGATGGAGTTTATTGTTGTTGTCGTTTTTCTACTACGTAATTGATGTTCGCAATTATCGAAAATGGTCGTTTTTCTTTACAGTAATTGGCATGAATTCGATTTTAATTTATATGTCAGATGTATTTATTGATTGGTGGTTTACATCTGGTCGAATCTTCGATTGGATTGGTAAAATTCTGGGAGAACATAGTTACGAGATTATTCTAATTATAGGTGTATTAACTATCAAATGGATATTTTTGAGATTATTGTTTGAGAAAAAAATATTTTTAAAAGTATAACCGATGAAGTTAAACGGCAGAATTTGGATTGAAGAAAGTGACAAATTTATTGGTATCGGGAGGGTCGAATTGCTCGAATTGATTAAAAAAACTGGCTCTATCAATAAGGCTGCCCAAACGATGAATATGTCTTACAAAAAAGCTTGGGGATTGGTAAATTCGATGAACGAGCAATCGTCAAAACCTTTGGTTTTAACCCAAACTGGTGGCGAAAAAGGCGGTGGAGCAACAATTACCGATGAAGCACAGAGACTCATTGATGCCTACAAAGAAATCCAAGAACGTTTCAAAAAATTTTTATCTGACGAAACTTCAAAACTGCACAGATAGCGTTATATTTACAAAGAAATAACCCTATTTATTCTCCAATGAATTTAGCTTCAATTCTGATTAACCAAGAATATTACATAATTTTTTTAATTCTACTTGGGCTGATGGCCTTTTTGTATGCCTCGGTCGGACACGGCGGTGCAAGCGGGTATTTGGCCGTATTGGCGATTTTTGGAGCAAATCCGTCATTGATGAAGTCTTCGGCTTTGGTTTTAAATCTTGCCGTTTCTATTCTATCATTTTATCAATATTATCGGTCAGGACATTTTAAATTCAAACTCTTTTGGCCCTTTGCGATTGGCTCAATCCCGATGGCTTATGTAGGTGCAATCACTCCAATAAGCGATGATATTTATAAAAAAATTTTGGGTTTTGCATTGATTGTTGCCATCTTGAGAATCATGATTTCGATTAATTCTGATGAATCGAAAATTAAAAATCCACCACTCTGGCAAAGCCTTTTTACGGGTGGATTTATCGGACTTTTGTCTGGAATGATTGGTATTGGTGGAGGAATTATCCTTAGTCCAGTTATGCTACTTTTCAACTGGGGACGTGTCAAAGAAGTAGCGGCAGTTTCAGCTTTATTTATTTTTGTTAATTCATTTTCGGGCCTAATTGGCTTATTATCAAAAGGTTACAAACCCGAAGTCGAAGTTTACAATTGGATTTTAATAGCGGTATTATGTGGTTTTGCTGGTGGATATTTGGGGAGCAAAAAATTCAATAGTTTGACTCTAAAAATAATCTTAGCTTTGGTTTTGGTGGTAGCAAGTGTCAAACTTATCCTAACTTAGAAAATCAAATTTCTACGTGCAATATTCAGCCTCAAACCCAACGACATACTTGTATTGACATAATTAAGTGTAGTCTCGCGGCTGTCGTAGCTTCTGCTTAAAGCATTAAAATCTAAGAAAAGGTTATGTTTTAGCATATATGACGCATTGAAGTCGAAATAAATGATATTTGTTCTTCTGCCTTGCCCTATTACATTGCCAAAATTTTGTGGACGTAGGAGTAAATAATTACGAAGTATATTTCCACCCCAGTTGGCGGCATCATAATCTTCACCAGTCCGGGCTGAACTAAATGAAGCAGTCAGATTCAATCTTTTGAGTGGTTGGAACCTCACTTGTGTTAAAAATTCTCTAAAATTCGCACCCAATGGGTGAGCCATCGGCATATTGTAATTGGCGAAATTGCTGAATGATGAAAAATGACTATATGTGTATGGCCTTGCGAGGTTAAATTCGACTTGCAAATCAAGGTTTGGAATTTCAAGAAAATCGATGTATTTCAAACCAATTTGTGTTGATATTTTAGTAGCCCACCAACCACTTCTCTCTTTTAGGTATCTCAATTTGAACTCATCTAAAACCAACTGCCCATACATCGAGAAACGTTTAAGAAAATTGTACTTAAAATCTAAACCAACCATCGAATTATCGGCACTACCGAGGTGCCCCTCAACAAAACGATAAAAAATGACTGGGTTTAAGTAATTCAAATCAAATCCGATTTGACGTTTTCCAAAAACAATTGTTTCAAAAATCCCAATGTTTAGGTTTTTGGAGAGATTATAATTAAGATGATGAAAAGCAAAATATTTGGGTGCAAGTGGTATGCTACCATCGGCAGGTTGCGGAATTTGTTTATTGGTTAATTGACCAAAAATATTGATATACTGAACCTTACCAACGTGGGTTATCATTCTTAATTGCAAATAAGGCGAACTGAAATCAGAAAGAATCATCGACCTCATTCCCGAACCAATAAAATTACGGTCATGCCCAAAGTGCAATTGTATTTGTTTAATCGGATTAAATGCAATGTAACCTCTCGCCGAAAAAAAATCAGTTCTGAGTTTAGCGGTATCAGAATCAATCACTTTTGTAAAACCTTCGTAAGGGAAACCTTTATAAAATCTGATTAATTCATTGACATAATGAGGATTAGTTATCTGATTTTCGGTAAGATATGAGTAAAATCCAACCTTACGAGCTATCATTCCTCTTACCTCAACGCCTCTCGAATTAATAAAAGGTTGTGCCGATGACACATTATCAATTCCACCCCCAAAATGCAGAACAGGATTAAGATGTATATCAAACTCTTTATTTTGAAAACCAATTAAGTCGGCTTTACGGTTGTAGAAGTTTTTAAAAATTGGTTTTTTACTCGAAGCCTGCGAGAATTTATCATCAGATAGCCACTCCCAAGAATCATTTTGAAGATAAGCCAAATTGAAGGAATCACGTGCGTTTGAAGGCTTTATTTCGTTTGCCAATTTAACTATACTGCCGCGATTATAACCCTTGAAATTGCTATGAAAATTATTTGAAAGTTTCCCACTTTTTACCTCATATCTATCAATCAAATGGTAATAATCTTGATTAAGAGGGGCAAAAACACCCTGTGAAAAAGAATTGATGTATGTAAAAATAAAAAGGGTAACGTATATCCGCATGAAAAAAAAGTGAATAAATGGATACGAAAATAAGGATAAAAATTACAATAACTTAACTTTTTATAAATCATCTTGTAGTTTTGTAACAAACTTAAAGCGATGCTTGTTTAGTTAATATGAAATCATTTGTAATTCCAGAAATATACAAGAGCAATATCATTGGCAAAATTAAGGAGATTCGCCGCAAAAATGATAAACTCAAAAGAGATTTTTATCCAACAGTCTTAGACTTAGGGAGTGTAAAGTTCTTAATTGCGAGGCACTTCGGTTTTTGTTATGGTGTCGAAAATGCAGTCGAAATCGCCTACAAAACAATCAACGAAAACCCAGAAAAAAGGGTGTTTCTATTGAGCGAAATGATTCACAATCCAGATGTAAACGCCGATTTGTTATCTCGTGGTGTAAAATATTTGATGGATACAAAAGGAAATCAGCTCATTGACTGGAGCGAAATCACCAGAGATGATGCAGTCATTGTACCTGCATTCGGCACAACCATCGAAATCCAGAATAAGCTAAATTCTATCGGAATCGACCCATACAAATACGATACAACCTGCCCTTTTGTCGAAAAAGTATGGAATCGAGCCAATCAAATTGGAGAACGTGGATATACAATCGTTGTTCACGGGAAACCAAGCCACGAAGAAACCCGTGCGACTTTTTCTCATAGTAAAGAAAAAGCCCCAACGGTGGTCGTTGAAGATATTGAACAAACTAAAATCCTTGCCAAATACATTACAAATGAATTACCATCCGAACAATTCTTTGTGGATTTTGAAGGCCAATATTCCGAGGGCTTCAATCCCGAAAATGACCTAAAAAGAATCGGAGTTGTAAATCAAACCACCATGCTCGCTTCTGATACACAAGGCATTGCTGATTATTTGAAGCAAGTCGTGATAGAGCATTATCATTTATCAAATGATGAAATTGATAAACACTTTGCAAATACCCGAGATACACTCTGCTACGCAACCAACGATAACCAAGAAGCTACTTATGCTTTACTGCAAGAAAACGCTGACTTTGCCGTAGTTGTCGGTGGATACAATAGCTCAAATACAAGCCACTTGGTCGAGCTTTGTGAAGAAAAATTACCAACATATTTCATTCAATCGCACGAGAAAATATTATCCGAAAATGAAATAATTCATTTTAATCTGCACACAAAAACCGAAGTAACAACAACAAATTTCATAGCTAAAAACAAAAAACCAACCATCATGCTTACCTGCGGGGCGTCATGCCCAGATGCAGTGATGGAGGCGGTTTTATTGAAATTGATTTCATTTTTTGATGAATCAATCGAAGTCGAAAAAGTAATTCAAAAATTAGATTCATAAGATATGTCCGAATTAAAAGTCGCATTTATAACGGGAGGCTCAAAAGGAATTGGCTTAGGTATTGCAGAAGTCTTGGTAAAAGAAGGTATCAAAGTGGCTATCACCAGCCGAAGTCTCGAAGCAGCGAAAAAAGCAGAGGAAATTCTCAATAGTATAAAAGAAGGATTTGCAATAGGGATTGAATCGGATGTTCGTAGTTTAGAATCTCAAACTACGGCTATCAATGAAATTTTAGAAAAATGGGGTCGAATTGATTATTTTATAGCTAATGCTGGAGTTGGACACTTCGCTCCAATCGAAAAATTAACAGCCGAACAGTGGCAAGAAACAATTGATATTAATCTTACAGGGGTATTTTTTAGTGCCAAGGCATCGCTTGAGGCACTAAAAGCTACAAAAGGATATTTTATCACAATTGCGAGTTTGGCTGGTACTAATTTCTTCAATAATGGAACTGCCTACAATGCCAGCAAGTTTGGTTTGGTGGGATTTACCCAAGCTATGATGCTTGATGTACGAAACGAAGGTATCAAGGTTACGACAATCATGCCGGGGTCGGTTGCTACCTATTTCAACGGACACACACCCTCAGATGCCGATGCTTGGAAAATCCAACCAGAAGATATCGGCCAAATTGTTTTGGATTTAATCAAAATGCCAGCCAGAACCCTTCCAAGTAAAATTGAAGTAAGACCTACTATGCCTAAATAAAAATTGAGGTTTAGTCTATCCGATTAAACCTCAAAAGTAAAGCCTTTATCGAGCAATTTATTGTATATTTTCTCATCAAAACGGTAAAGTGTCGCTGCTCGATGCGAAACATCTTTTTGTCTTTCTTTGGTATCGACCAATAAATTCATCTTCAAAAATTTCTTCCTAAAATTCGATTTATCTAATTTTTGATTCAAAATTGCCTCATAAAGTTCTTGAAGTTGCAAAAGTGTAAACTTA
>JALOLV010000226.1 GCA_025455785.1 Spirosomataceae bacterium
ATATTCTTTAATGCCTGATTATCGGTTGCTCTGAAGAATTGCCCATCAGCGATGCGGGCCACCTCACGGAGTGTCCCTTCGTCCACCTTTTCGGTCGAACTATCCTGCCCTACGATGATAGAATAGATGCGGATTCCGAATGATTTTGCCAAATCGGCAGCTATTGCAGGGTCGAGGCTTCCGCCGATGTTATCGCCATCGCTTAGTAGAATAATAACTTTACTTTTTGATGCAACCTCTCTCAGCCGATTGATACTGGTTGCCAGTGCATCACCGATGGCTGTTCCAGAGATTGTAATGAGGTTATCATTTACTTCGTCGAGGTACTGATTGAGCATTTCGTAGTCGGTCGTAAGAGGCGATATTGAATAGGCCTCGCCTGCAAACGCCACAAGCCCGATTCGGTCTTGAAAACGCCCTCCGATAAATCCACGGGCTACATTTTTGGCAGCTTCGAGGCGATTGGGCAATAAATCTTTTGCCAACATAGATTCAGAGACGTCCATTGCCAGCATAATATCAATACCATCCGAATAAGCCTCTTTGCTTTCTTTTACACGTTGCGGACGAGCCAAAGAAACGATTATGAGGGCGATTCCGAGCGAAAATAGCAGCGGAGGAATGAATCTTAGGTAGGTAATCCAATGGGTACGGAGCTGCTGACCACTAAGCGAAAGCCCAAGTTTTTGTTGTTCTCGGCTATAAAAAAGCCACCGAAGTAGAAATAAAATCGGTATGCTGGCGATTCCGTAAAGGTATAGAGGATGCTCCCAAACGAAACCTCGCAGGGTACTCCATTTAAACCAATCTGCCGAGAACCACGACCACATGATTTGAGTTTTAGAGATTTCGGATTCATGAACGAATCCGAATCTTAGATTTTATAAATTTCTGTAAGCATCGACAGCTTTACGAACACTACCGTGTTTGAGGAGCAGTTCACGAGCTTCTTCGTAACTAATGTTCAATTCATTCTTTACCATTCGGCTGCCTCTATCCACCAATTTGAGGTTTGTAAGCTGCATATCAACCATTTTATTGCCACGCACACGCCCCAGTTGAATCATCACCGCAGTAGAAATCATATTCAGAACTAACTTTTGAGCCGTGCCTGATTTCATACGGGTGCTACCCGTAACAAATTCGGGGCCTACTACAACTTCTACAGGATATTCGGCTTCGGCAGCCACGGCACTTCCCGAATTACAGACTACACAGCCCGTCAAGAGTCCGTTTTTGCGGGCATCACGCAAGCCGCCTATCACATAAGGTGTACGACCCGACGCCGCGATACCAATTAGTGTGTCATTTTCGTTTATTTTATGTTTTTGGAGGTCTATCCAAGCCTGTTGTTCGTCGTCTTCGGCGTTTTCTACTGCTTTTCGGATGGCTTTGTCGCCCCCAGCCATGATTCCGACCACCATACCGTGAGGGACCCCAAAAGTTGGGGGGCATTCTGAGGCATCTACCACACCTAACCTACCGCTTGTGCCAGCCCCGATGTAGAAAATCCGACCGCCACGCTTCATCCGTGGGACAATCTGATTGACAAGGGCCTCGATTTTATGTATTTCTTTTTCTACGGCATACGGAACCGTCTTATCTTCGTTATTGATACCTTCGAGCAATTGCCGAACCGACATTTTTTCGAGGTTATCGTAATTCGATGTTGCTTCGGTAGATAGTTTTTCTAAGCCAAGACTCATGCTTTTAAGTTTGTTGTAAGTTCAAAGAGTTCGAGACTCAAAGTTACAGAAAAACATTTGGGTATCGAACTCTTGAATAAAGTTTTGGAATAATGAATCGGAAATTACCAAAAGTAATCAAGAAAACTTAACTATTTTGCTCTTTTGAGTAATTCTTCACGCTTGATTGATAATTGGCGACCAATCGGCTGACCATTGCGGTAGGCGGTCACTTTGATAGTAACTGGACCTTCCGGGACCTCAAACGGTTGTGTATATTTGATGGTATATTTATCAGGGAATGAGTTATCGTGTGTATAATAAAACTCCATATTTTGTAAATCGGAGTTAATTGTACAGATGAGTTTATTGCCATCTTTTTTGGTTGTTACGATAGGGTCATGGATGGCTTTCGAGATACTGGTCTCGGCGGCATCGAATCGGGCAAAATGATTCTCTACACGGCCCACAAAATTATCCCAATTCTTTTTATCCTTCGGACTCCATAATGATTCTGATGTCGCAAAAGCACGTGGATATGTCATATAAAACGCATGGCGGAGAGTTGCAATCTGCTCTGTCCAGAGGTTAGCCTGTCCTCCCAAAATCAATTTAGCATCAACGCCATCGGGTACGGGTTCAAATTCGTAGGCTTTTCGGAGGCTCAAATCAGCGTAGATGGGTGTTTCGAGTGTATGGTCGCCTTGGGTATAATCTATGTAGCAGTAAGTAGTAGGGGTCATTACTACTTCGTGTCCTTGTTTTGCGGCTTCGATACCGCCCTTCATACCTCGCCAAGACATCACAGCCGCACCATCGGCCAACTCGAAACGATTTTCTCAACTCGCTTCATAAAATAACTCTGTAAGCCGTGTGTGTCCTTGATATTGTTTTTCTTCATAAATGCTTGGCAGCCTTTGTCGGCCTCCCAGTATCCATGGTAGCACTCGTCGCCACCTACGTGAATGTATTTAGATGGGAAAAGTGCCGCTACCTCACCGAAAACTTTGTCTAAAAACTCATAAACTTTTTCATCGGATGGGTTTAGGGTGTTCTCAATCAGCATTTTGAATTGGCCATTGCCATACCACTCGGCAAACTTCCGTATTTAGGTTCTTTTTTGCACGATAATTCGGGGTATGCTGCCAATGCCGCCATGCTATGCCCCGGTACATCAATTTCTGGTACAATTGTAACGCTTCTTTCAGAGGCATACTTGATTATCTCTTTTACTTCTTCTTGTGTATAAAAACCACCATCATCGGCTTTTTCGCCCGCTTTTGGGGCTTCTCTGTCGCCAAAATGGCCATAGCGTTTTACTCTGTATGCTCCTACTTCGGTTAGTTTTGGCAATGATTTTATTTCTAATCTCCAGCCTTCGTCATCGGTCAGGTGCCAGTGCAAAACATTGAATTTGTAGCGGGCCATCAGGTCGATGTACTGTTTTACTTCTTCTTTGGTAAAGAAATTACGACTTACATCGAGCATCAGTCCTCTCCACCCAAAGCGTGGATAATCAACGATTTTGCAGCCCATCAAAGGCGACATCATCATCATTGGCATATCTTTACGCTCAAACATGGTTGTGAGCATTTGTCTGAATGTCTGGATACCGTAAAATAACCCCGCAGGCTTGTTGGCGGCGATTTTCACGCTGTATTCATCAATATCAAGCGTGTAGCCTTCATTGCCGATTACGGTATTGGGCGTTTTGTTAATCTCAAAATAAATTACACGATTATCCATTGCGGGAGTCGGCACTTTTTTGAAAGGAATTTTCTGATTTGCCGAACCAAATGTATTGGCAAAGAATTCGGCAATGATTTTGGCGTCGGCATTATCATCCACTACATCAATACTCACACGATTATCGAACATAAACATAGTGGATTTGCTTTCGTAGCTGACGGGTGCGGGTATTATACTATTTTGGGCAAATAGCGATAGGTTGATAAATAACAATAAAATCAGTTTTTTCATAGTCGAGGTTTTGTTTTTTGCTCAAATATCGAAGATTTTGCACGATAAAACAAAATAAGCTCTACACAAACTGTTTTACGACTTTTGCAATATGCTCGGCATCGTAGGCCTTTTTTTGCCATTCTTCGAGGCGTTTATTCATAACCCGAAACCAGAGTGGCGGACAAAGCGACATCAGGAGCATTATCGGATACCCAAATGGTAGCTGTGGGCTTTCGTCGAAATGCCTCAATATTTGATAAGGCCGTGAGGCAAAAGCATGGTGGTCTGAATGGCGTTGCAGATGAAAGAGCATCAGATTGCTGTAAAAGTGGTTGGCGTTCCATGAGTGTAGCGGGTTTACTCGCTCATAACGCCCTTCGGAGATTTCTCGACGGGTGATTCCATAATGCTCGATATAATTGACACATTCGAGCGAAAGTATCGCGATGATACTCTGGGCAATAAAAAATACAGGAATTAACCATTCAAATTTACCCGATAAATAACTCATCGTGAGGGTCATCGTAGTACAAAGTAAAATCGGAAACAATACCACTCGATACATTTCGTTCCTGAGTCCAATTGGGTTTTGCTTTAGTTTTTCGAGACGTTTTTGTTCGATTCGCCAAGCACTCATAAAGCTTCCGACTATGGTTTGCTTCCAAAACGAAAAAATAGTTTGGTTTTTTTGGGCCGTTGCGGGGTCGAGCGGAGTCGCTACGTGTACATGATGCCCACGGTTATGCTCAATAACAAAGTGCATATAGCTGACTGAAACCAGTGCTAATCGGGCATGAATTTGTGCCAATGGGTGCTGACGATGACCTAATTCGTGGGCGATGTTGATAATCGACGAAGCATAAACGCCTTGACTGATAATCGCTCCAACCATTTGAGTAGTTGTCAAACCATCAAAAACCAAGATGTAAGAAACCCATCCAAGCATAAAATATTGCAAGTAAACATGGCTGTAAACAGCAATATCGTAGAATTTGTCATTGAGCAATGCCTCAAATTGCTCTTTCTGGACATTCTGATAGTCTTTACCCACAACTTCATCCAAAATCGGCACTAATCCGTAAGCATAGATTGTGGCAAAGAAAACCCAATTGGGGCTATGAAAGTAGTACCCGACCACCGATAACACCACTAAAAAATGCGATGCTAAAAAACCAAGTTTCTTGAAAATACTCATAAAATAAAAAATGTAGCTATTTGATTACCAATATATTACAAATCTTATACTTTTGCTAATATTTAGTTGAACTGTTTACCCTAAGCTATGTCAGAGTTTTTAATTTATTTACAACTTGGATACCAACACATTACTGATTTAAACGGCTACGACCATATTTTATTTGTCGTGGCATTGTGTGCTATCTATCGGATTTGGGATTGGAAACGGGTTTTGATTCTTGTAACTGCCTTCACAGTTGGGCATTCTATCACGCTGGCATTGGCAACAAACAAGGTAATCACTTATAGTTCTGAATTTATCGAATTTTTGATTCCTATCACGATTCTTATAACGTGTATCAGTAATTTATTCCATATTAGTTCTGAGAGTGTACTCCAAAAAGAGGAGTTTTCGCCGATGCGATACCCCATTGCCGCTGGTTTTGGACTGATTCACGGAATGGGTTTTTCAAACTACCTACGTAGTCTCTTAGGCAAAGACGAAAGCATCGTTATGCAGTTGTTTGCATTTAATATTGGTCTCGAATTCGGTCAATTAATTATTGTGGCTCTCGTGATGGCTCTTTCTTTTCTATTGCTTGATGGTTTAAAACTCAAAAAACAAACTTGGAATCTCGTCGTGTCTTCGTTTGTGGCAGGTGTCGCCTTTAAATTGATGCTCGACAAATGGTATTTTTAGAGTAATAAATAAGACTGTTTTGCGGTTTCGTGATGATTTCAATTCTAAACTTTGGAACTCTGAAACTTTAAACTAAATTTATACATCCCTAAACTATAACATCAAATGAAAAAAACCTGCTTCATCATCATGTCGCTGTTTTGCGGCACGTTTGTATTTGCCCAAAAGAAAAAAGCTGCGGCACCTCCACCACCCGATAAACTCGAATTACTGAAACAAGAGGTCGTTCAGAAAATCGAAGAACGCCAAAAGTTTACGGCCGATGTCAATGATATGATTTTTAGTTTTGCCGAATTGGGCTTTCAGGAGTTTGAAACGTCTCGGTACTTGACCGAAATTCTCGAAAAAAACGGTTTTACGATAGAACGAGGAATCGCCGGAATGCCTACCGCTTGGTTAGCCAAATGGGGTTCGGGTAAGCCCGTCATTGCGATTGGTTCAGATATTGACTGTATCCCAAAAGCTTCTCAAAAACCGGGCGTAGCTTATAAATCTCCGATTGTAGATGGTGCTCCGGGGCATGGCGAAGGGCATAATTCGGGACAAGCCCTAAACCTAACGGCGGTTTTGGCAGTAAAAGAAATCATGGAGCGTGAAAAACTCTCTGGAACGCTCGTTTTGTGGCCGGGTGTTGCCGAAGAGCAAGTCGGTGCTAAGGCGATTTACGTTCGTGATGGCTACTTTAAAGATGTTGATGCCTGTATCTTTACGCACGTAGCCGATAACCTCGGTGTATCGTGGGGCGATGCTGGCAATAACGGTTTGGTTTCGGTAAAATTCTATTTTGAAGGCTCGTCGGCTCATGCGGCTGGGGCTCCATGGCGTGGTAAAAGTGCATTGGATGCCGTAGAATTGATGAATATTGGGTGGAACTTCAAGCGTGAACACCTCGAAACGACACAACGCTCTCACTATGTAATCTCGGACGGTGGCGACCAGCCAAATGTGGTGCCATCAAAAGCGGCCGTTTGGTATTATTTTAGAGAACGGACTTACCCTAAAATCAGAAATTTGTTTGAAAATGGTTTAAAAATGGCTCAAGGTGCCGCCATGATGACCGATACAAAATTTACGTATGAGATTTTGGGTAGTGCTTGGCCGGGGCATTTCAACAAGGTAATCGCTGAAACGATGTACAACAACATCAAGCGGGTTGGCTTACCGAAATGGTCTGCCGAAGATAATCTTTTGGCAAAAGCTTCACAAAAAGAACTCGGAGCATCTAAAATTGAAGGATTGGCCGTAAAACTCGATACTGTGAGCGAGCCTGTTTATTCGCCTTCAATCGTCCGCCAAGCGGGTTCGGACGACATCGCTGATATTTCTTGGGCTTTGCCTACGGTGGTTTTGCGTTATCCATCCAACATGCCGGGCATGCCGGGGCATCATTGGGCAAATGCCATTACGATGGCTACGCCGATTGCTCATAAAGGTTGTACGGCTGGTGCAAAAGTAGAAGCCATGACCCTGCTCGATATGCTGATGAAGCCCGAGGTAATCCAGAAAGCGTGGGAGTACTACAACAAAGAACAAACAAAAGAGATAAAATATACACCGCTCATCTCGCCAACCGATAAACCCGCGATTCACCTAAACAAAGAAATCATGGAGAAGTTCAGACCCGAAATGAGCAAATTCTACTACGACCCAAGCAAGTATAAAAATTACCTCGAACAACTCGGTATCAAATACCCAACGCTCCGAGAAGACCAACTGAAAGAATTTGGCGGTGGAAAATAAGATTTGGGTTTTCTGACAATTCTGTAGAGACAAGGCATGCCTTTTCTCTACGTGTTTTATTCTGATATTTACACAAAAAATTTGCAAGTATGACATTTGTCATTTATATTTACGACATATTTCACACACTGACACTATAAGACCATAATTACTGGTCATCAAATTATGTTTCAATTCCTTCATGGGGCGATTAAAATGACAAATTTTGAAACCGTGTCTGCCATAGAGCGGTTGAGAAATCCATTTGAACTTATCGCACTGGCTCAGAAAGGAGTTTTGCGTAGCAAAGTAGATGAAGTAGCCAAACAGTTTGCACTGACAGACCGTGAACTGGCTCGGATTCTGAATATTTCAGAACGAACGCTACACCGCCTCCGCCCCGATGCTCGGCTCGACGCATCGACTTCTGAAAAGTTGCTGAAACTCGTACTTTTGTACCAACACGGAATCGAGGTTTTTGATACAATCGCCTCGTTTAATGAGTGGATGAAACAAAAGTTGAGGATTTTGGGCGATAAATCTCCGATGGAAATGCTCGACACCGCTACTGGCATGGAGTACGTAGATAATGTACTCGGACGCATAGAATGGGGTATTTACTCATGAAATCGCAAATTGTTTATCGCTTACAAACAGCGGCTTACAGCAAACCTGAGCAGATTCTTTCGGGCGAAGGTGCAAGACTATTTGGTGGACGATGGAATCCTGTCGGGACATCGCTCGTTTACACTTCTCTAACGTCTGAACTGGCAGCTTTAGAGTATTTGGTTCATTATTTTGAACAAAAATCCAGTATCGGAAGCCCTAATCTTATTTTAGCCACAATCGAAATCCCAGATAGTATTCTATCAATCGAATTAGAGGATTTACCCAGAGATTGGAATCAAACGCCTGCTCCACCACATCTCCAAAACTTTACAAAACAGTGGCTCGAATCTAAAAATTATCTGGCTATGAAGATTCCGACCGTTGCTAACCCAATTATTACGCCGTATTCTTACAATTTTTTAATCAATCCGTCGCATCCTCGCATGAGCG
>JALOLV010000529.1 GCA_025455785.1 Spirosomataceae bacterium
GATACATTGCAAAGCCGCAGTTGCCGATGGAAAAGGTAATTTTTCCATTCAAGAAATATCAGTTGCTGAGCCACAAGGCGATGAAGTTTTGGTCGAAATCAAGGCCGCTGGGGTTTGTCATACCGACTGGGACTCTCAGTCTTGGGGTAAACTTTTGGTAATGGGGCATGAGGGGGCGGGAATTGTAAAGCAGGTCGGAGCAAACGTAAAATCGCTCAAAGTTGGCGATAAAGTCATGCTCAATTGGGCGATACCTTGCTACCAATGTTTTCAGTGTCAGGAAGGAAACCAGCATATCTGCGAGAAAAACTCGGCCGTAACAGCAGGAAATAAAGTAAGCGAAGGCCACGCTACTTTTGCTTCAACTACTTTTAAAGATACTCCAATCGAAAGAGCTTTTAGTCTTTGTGGGTTGTGGCGTGATGACTGGCTACGGTTCGGTCGTGAACGCTGCAAAAGTAAAAGCGGGTACTTCTGTAGTGGTTTTGGGTACGGGTGGCGTGGGTTTGAATGTGATTCAAGGAGCGAGAATTTCGGGTGCTGGTAAAATCATTGCCGTTGATATTAATCCGTTGAGACTCGAAATGGCCAAAGAATATGGTGCAACGCACGCCGTTTTAGCAGAAAAAAGCGATAAAGGCCTGACCGAAGCTGCCAAAGTTGTAAAATCCATGACAAACGGACGAGGGGCTGATTATGCCTTTGAGTGTACTGCTATTCCCGAACTTGGGGCTGCTCCGTTGGCTATGGTTCGCAATGCCGGCATGGCTGTGCAAGTGAGCGGTATCGAGCAAGAGATTGTAATTGATATGAACCTGTTTGAATGGGATAAAATTTACATCAATCCGCTCTACGGCAAAACTCGCCCACAAATTGATTTTCCGATTTTGCAAGACCTCTACGCCAAAGGCGAGTTGATTTTGGATAAAATGGTTACTCGGACGTATTCGCTTGATGACTTACCTAATGCCTTTGCCGATATGCACGCAGGTCGCAACGCCAAGGGTGTTATTGTTTTTAATGATATAAAATGAGTCAATTTTTCACCACCGAAAAAGCTACCTTTCAAGGCTTAGATTTCATCACGGTCAAGAGTAATGCTTTGAAGAAACGTGCCGATATTACGGTTTTTTCGCCACCAAATGCAGGTAAAAATACCCCTCTTGTTATTCTATTGCATGGTGTTTATGGCAGTCATTGGGCATGGGCAATGAAGGGAAATGCACACATTACGACTCAAAATCTGATAGAAGCTGGGCAAATAAAACCAATGATTTTGGCAATGCCTTCGGATGGGCTATATGCCGATGGGATGGATTGTGGATGATGTAATTGAAGTAATGAAAGAGCAATATCAAGAAATAACTGACGAATCTCCGATTTTTATTGCGGGTCTTTCGATGGGTGGATTTGGAGCGTTGCGTTTAGGGGCGAAATATCCGACTGTTTTTAAGGCTTTTTCTGGACTTTCTTCTATTACACATTTTAATCAAATCAGTGAATTTGTGGCTGATTTTGAGCAATTAAAACACGATGCCTTAGAGCAAGATAGTGTTTTAGAATGGATTTTGGAGAATAAAGAGACCATTTCCCCTTTTCGATTTGATTGCTCGGGTGGCCACACATGGGAGTATTGGTCGGAGCATCTTGCCAAAACGTTATTGTTCTTCAATAAATATTCATGAAAAAATTATTGTAAGGCAACTGTTTTCTTATTGATAACTATTTCATTATCAGGAAGTTATATTGGTTTTGCTTTTGCAGGAGGTGAGTGGATTTCTGAAAAATTCAAAAACTCTTCAGAAATAAACTGAAGAGTTTTTATCAAATTAAAAGAACATTTACTTTTCAACTGCCTTCTTCATAAGTTCCAAGCCTTTTTGGTTGGTGTTTTCCATTTCTTTCACTGCACCAAATGCCCACATAAAAAAGGAGTCAACTAAACCCGACTGGAGTTTAAAATCTTGTGTTACTTCTATGCCGTTGGGTGTTTGTTTAAAACTATAATCAAAAGTTGGTTGAGCGGCGAAAGGCTTTTGTATATCACACTTCATTCCAATAAAATTCAATGTGTCAATCTGCATAATGGTCTGATGGCCAACATCTTCTCCTCCGTTTCCTACCCAATGGTACGATGCTCCTACTGTGCCATCTATTCCTTTAACTTCATATTTTTGACTGGGGTCTTCGGCCAAAAAAGGAGACCATTTCGGAAAATTATTGAGGTAACGCACCATATCGAAAACTTCTTTTTGCGAGCCTTTGATGATTACTGATTTTACAATTTGCAGGTTTTGAATCTTGCTGGCTTGGAACAAACCAAAACCAATGAATGCAACTAAAACAATAACGATTGCTAAAAATACCTTTTTCATGTTTGTGATTTTTTTACGTGTGATAAAATAAATTAAACGCCAAATTGTGTAAGGTGGTGGTCGAGGTGCTTATAATAGAAATTATTCCATTCTTGGGTACTCATTACGCCAAAACCGGGGTGGTCTTTGGCATCGAAAAACTTTTCGCCTACTTTTACGGCTTTCTGCAAATTGTTAATCAAGATAGCTTTTTCTTCGTCAAAATTTTTGGGTGTTTTAATGACCATTTCGGGTGCAGTTGAGCTATTTTTCTTTAAAGGAGCTTCATTGACGATTCCTTTTTTTGCTAAATTTTTTAAGATAAATCGTAAAAAAGGGCTTGATTTCTTGTAGTTTTCATCAAACGCCATGTTGTAGGTTACGTTGCAATGTGCCAGCATTTGCGAAGCATCCATTTTTCCCCACTGCGGAGTTGTGCTTAGTTGTGCTTGATTTCAAGTTTTCGATTCGGCCGATGATAGAATCAGCTACTGGTTTTGTGAAAATGTTTGGAAGTGCCATGATTTTAAATATTTTTGAATGAATAATTTTGACGTTTGATTAAATCTTGGGAGTCATTCAATAGCCTGATTGTTGGGTATTTGCCAACTTCTTGGCTATTGAATGATTGTTTTTTGTGCTTACATCGGTAGAATATTTCTTACTTCTACGTTTCCGCCCATCATCAGAATTGGGCAACCTTTGGCGATTTCAACGGCCTCGGCAAGGCTATTGGCTTTTACAACCATGTTGCCGCCCAAAGTTTGGTTTTCAGCAATTACGATTCCATCGTTTACTGATTGGTCGGCCGAAACTTTTACCCCTTCAAAGCCTAATTGATGTGTGCCAACGAGTTTTTCTTGAATGGCAAGTCCACCGATGTAGCTTCCCCATTGTTGGTGCATTTGGGCCATTTCTTCGGCTGATGGTTGGTAGTTGAAATTTGGTTCAAATCTGAACAATAACATGAATTCGTTTGAGCTTTTCATTTTCGTAATATTTAATTGTGAATGATTAATTTGATGATACAAAGTTGCAGCCCAACGAGTTAGGAAATCTTGCCATAGGACAAGAAAACGATTTATTGAGAAATTTTTTTCAACTTTCTATAAATCAGTACATGAACAAAAATAATGGTAGGTGGTGCAAAAGCAGGAATCAGGCTAAACGGAAATTTGGCGAGTGTATCAACGCCCATCGCACCTGTATCCATCGAGATTTTGGTGAGTACATTAGCCAAGATTGCAGTTGTGATAATATCAATTAAACCGAAAGTATTCCAGAATAAAGTCAGTTTTTTGGCATACTTCTCGTTATTTTTTATTGATTTCACCACAAAAACACTTGTAATAGCCGTGATTACATCGCCCAAACCCGCAATGAAAGCAAAGGGTTTAGGTAGCGAATCATAGAGAGCTAAGATAATGAATGTACTACCGATTAATCTGAAAATATGTAGCCCGACTAAATCATGGAGTTGGGCTTTATCGAAGATTTGCTTAGTGATAGAAAACTTATCAATAATCAAAAATAAAAACAAAGCATAAGGAAAAGTAGTGAGTAATAATATTTTGGGCGGAAGGCT
>JALOLV010000227.1 GCA_025455785.1 Spirosomataceae bacterium
GTCAGTGTCCCGAAAGGCACATCTCCTTCTTTTTTACCACGAGTCAAATCGCCCGAAAGGGTTTTCCAAGTTTCGGCTTTGTCTAAACTTCTATGAAAACGGTGCGAACCATAATACAACACATCTTGGTTGTGGCGAGAAAGCAAAATCGGGGCTTCCCAATTGAATCTGAACGGTTCTTCGCCCAATTCACGTGGTACCTGAATGTACTTGCGTTCGCCAGTAGCCTTGTTGATTCTGAAATAATTCCCAAACTGAAAACCCGTATAAACCGTGTTGTTGTCTCGCCAATCTACTTGTACCATCATGCCATCGCCCCCCAAAAGAAACTTCGTTGGCGAACTCGACTCAAACCAGCCGCTGGCTGTTGCAGAACTTGGCTGCTCCCAAACACCATTGTCTTGCAGACCACCGTAAACATTGTATGGTTTTGCCATATCAACGCTTACTGAATAATACTGCCCAACGGCTGGAGTATTGGCCTTAAACCATGTTTTGCCGTCGTCGTAAGTGATATTGATACCGCCATCGTTGCCATTGATGTAGTGTTTGTTATCTTTTGGGTTGAACCAAAGGGCGTGGTGGTCGGAGTGTACGTTGTCGCCATCAATGCTTTTGAAGGTCTTTCCGCCATCATCCGATTTAAGGATTGGCACACCCACAATCACGATTTTATCGGAGTTGTCGGGTGCAACCCAGATTTGTCCGAAATAATAACCGTACGTAAAATAAATATTATCGAGATAATCGGCATGAGTACGTTTCCAAGTGGCTCCGCCGTCGTCGCTACGATACACTTCGGTTCCGACAATCTGAATATCGAACAAATCATCGTTGCCATTGTGCGTGTACATAAAAATATCATTTACGGTAGTTTTACCGTTTTTTACCATTTCTTTGAGCGATTTTGCCGTAAATCTCTCAGGAAAATTCTGCTGGTCGAGGTAGCCATTGATTGTTGCATCATCCAAAGCCAAGAATTCATCTTTGGTAATGCTCTTCATTTTCTTTTTGGTCAATCCCGATTCATCGGCAGGTTTATCATCTTTTTTAGGTCTATTTGCCTGATTATCAATGATTGCGTAAATCGTATTTGGATTTTTAGGATAGATAGCCAGACCGATACGGCCATTGCCATCTCCTTGCGGAAAACCACTGCCCTCGCCCGTAATCAATTTCCAAGAATCGCCCCCGTCAGTACTTTTATAAATGCCCGATTCTTTGCCTCCCTCAATAAAATTCCAAGCCTTACGCTCACGGTGCCAAGTAGCAGTGTAAAGCGTATTTGGGTTTTGTGGGTCTATTTGGAGGTCTATTGCACCCGTTTTTTCATTGATAAATAAAGTCTTTTTCCATGTTTTACCGCCATCGGTTGTTTTATAAACGCCACGGTCTTCGTTGAATGAATACAAATGCCCGATTGCCGAAACCCAAGCGATGTTTGGGTTGGTTGGGTGCAGCATGATACGCCCAATGTGTTGAGTATCTTCAAGACCCAAATGTTGCCAAGTTTTGCCGCCATCGGTACTTTTATACATACCCAAACCTGCGTAAGTCGAGCGGCTTGAGTTATTTTCGCCAGTACCAATCCAGATAACATTGTTTTTCCAATCTACGGCAATATCGCCAATCGTCATGGCCGCTTCGTTGTCAAAAATCGGTGTGAATGATTGTCCGTTATTGTTCGTATGCCATAATCCACCCGAGGCATACGCCACATAAAATTCTGATGGTTTATCAGGGTTTGCGTCAATATCCACTACACGTCCACTCATGACGGTTGGTCCAATCGAGCGAAAGTTTAGGTTCTTTAATAACGAAGCCTCTTGTAATTGTTTGCGTTTTTGATAGCCTGCCATGCGGTCTGATGCTGAAGTTGCCGCAAAAACAGGAGCAGATTCAACCACTGGTGCAGTGGTTTTGGTTTTCTTCTTTTGAGCAAAAGAAAAAAAGCCGATAAATAATAAAATTACCGTTAGATTTAGGGTTGTTTTCATTGTTTGCTGAATTAGAAATAAATTTGTTTGTAAAATTATCAAAAACTTTGGTTTTTCGACCAACAAATTACTGTATGACCCTCCGAATAATCTCTTTAATCCTACTTTATCCTTTCTTTTCTTTTGCAAATTGGCAAGTAGTTTCACCAAACGGCCAAATTAGAGCCAATGTTCAGTTGAGTCCATCGGGCGAGGCACGTTATACTATACAGGGGCTTAACAATGGTAATTGGGTAAGTGTTTTGAATGAATCTAAGCTCGGTGTTTGGCGTTCGGATGAGAACTTCAACAGCGGATTATCGTTTGTTAGTATTTCGAGCCAGACAATAAACGAAACGTATTCGATGCTGACTGGCAAGCAAGCGAACCTACAAAACCACGCAAACGAAATCACGCTCAATTTTATCAAGGGTACTAATCCTTTACAAATCATTTTTAGGGCTTACGATGAGGGCGTTGCGTTTAGGTATGTGTTTACGAATACTTCGGTAAACGAATACGAAATGTACTACGACTGGACGACCTTTAATGTACCAATCGGTGGAAAAATGTGGGTACAAGAATACACAAATTTTAAACCTGTTTACGAACGCAATGTATCAGAATACAATGTCGGTGCAAACACCAATGATGGTTGGTGCTTTCCGGCATTGATGCAGAGTGGAAATTTTTACGTGTTGCTTTCAGAATCTGATTTGAAGAATACGTTTGTCGGTACGCATTTAGGAAATTACGGTGGGGGGGCTGGCTACGCTACTCTTATGCCTTCAAATGATGACGGCTCTGGGTATTCGGGACATACACGAATAACTCTGCCCCTTACAATGCCATGGAAAACAATCGGTATCAGTAAAAACTTGGCGGGTATCGTAGAGTCAAATTTGGTGCATCATGTTGCCCAGCCGAGCATAATTACGAATACTTCTTGGATAAAACCGGGGGTATCAACGTGGGGTTGGTGGAGTGATTTTTTCAACGCAAAAAGCTACACGAAACTCCAAAAATTTGTTGATTTGGCCGACTCGCTCAATGTACCGTATTCGCTCGTCGATGTTGATTGGAATTTGATGACGGGCGGAGACTTGGCGACCTTGGCACAGTATGCCGCTACCAAAAATGTAAAACTCTGGGCTTGGTATAATTCGGCAGGGCCACACAATAGGATTGATGCACAGCCACGCGATAAGATGTTTGACCGCACCACACGCCGCAACGAAATGCAATGGCTAAAAAGTATCGGAATTGTGGGTGTAAAAGTTGATTTTTTTGAAAGTGATAAAAAACAGCTTATTAAACTTTATCTGGATATTCTCGAAGATGCCGCTGATTATCAATTGATGGTCAATTTCCACGGAGCGACAATCCCACGGGGTTGGCAACGAACCTACCCACATTTGGTAACTGTCGAGGCTGTCAAGGGCGACGAGGCCTTGTTATTCAACGAACCATTTAGACTTAGTTCGCCTCCTCACAACGTGAATCTTGCATTTACTCGAAACGTAATAGGCTCAATGGATTATACCCCCGGTGTGCTTGGCGAAGAGCGAGTACCACACAATACAACCTCGGCACATGAGTATGCACTTATTAGCCTTTTTGAGTCGGGAGTTGTGCATTTAGCCGATAGTTCTGGCAATTATTTTAATCTGCCCGAAACCGCCCGAAAATTATTATCTATGCCCACCGCTTGGGACGAAACCCGATTTGTGGAAGGACAACCAAACGACTACGTAGTTTTGGCTCGCCGAAAAGGTGAAGACTGGTACATTTCGGGAATCAACGGTAAAAATACGCCACGAAGTATTACGCTAAATCCGAGTTTTTTGCAACAAGCCATTTATCAAAAACAAACGGTTTTGGATGGAGCGACGGCTCGACAAATCACTTCGACGAGTGAAGTTTATAATCCTACAAATCCGATTTCGATTAATATGCTTCCTTACGGAGGATTTACGGTAGCTTTAAAATTATCTTGCCTCAATAATCTACTCATTACCAGCACATTATCTCAAACTAATCCGCCATTTAAAGCTCAGAATATCGAAGCCAATAATGTTATTCAATCTGGAGCAAATATTATTTATTCGGCAAATAAATCGGTACTTTTAAATGCTGGTTTTAATGCCCAATCGGGGAGCGTTTTTAAAGCAGAAATTGGTGGATGTGAAAATTGAAAAAATGTTGTAAAACACAGATGCCGCGATTTGAGTCGCGGCATCATGAAAAATTATAATTCTAAAATATCATCTAAAACTACCTCAAAATTTATTAAAACATCTTCGCCTAAGAGTTTTTGGCTAAATCGAAGAACCTCAACTTCCTTATTTTGTCGATAGATGTAGGTTTCTCGGTTTTTAGGATTAACCAACCACGCCAGACGAACCCCATTCTGAATCCATTTAGCCATTTTAAGTTTTAATTCTTCTAAATTATCCGATTCAGAAGCCAATTCGACCACAAAATCGGGAGCTAACTTCGGGAAGGACTTTTTTTCGTCTATCCGTAAAGCGTCCCATCTTTCTTTCGTAATCCAAGCAACGTCTGGTCCACGCATCGATGAATCCGGTAGAATAAAAGCAGAATTAGAATCGAAAACCTTACCTAATTTAGTTTTTCGATTCCAAATTGTTAATTCGGCATTTAGTTCGCTGTTATTCGAACTCGTCAGAGCAAAAGTTGGTGACATATTAATAAATAACTGCCCACTTTCGTCACGTTCAATAGATAAGTCTGGATTTGCCAGACAAAGAGCTATTAGTTCTTCGTCCGAAAAAGTATCTATTTGCGGTATATTAATGGGCAGTGTCATGCTTAAATCCAAAAATTAAAACTCAGCACTCTTAGGCGTACGTGGGAAAGGAATTACATCACGGATATTGGTCATGCCCGTTACGAAAAGATTCAAACGCTCAAATCCAAGACCGAAACCTGAGTGTGGAGCCGAGCCAAACTTGCGGGTTTCGAGGTACCACCAAATGTTTTCGGGGTCAATACCCACTTCTTTGGTACGAGCCAAAAGTTTCTCGTAGTCGTCTTCACGTTGGCTACCACCAATGATTTCGCCAATGCCCGGAAACAACACATCCATTGCCCTAACTGTCTTACCATCGGCATCTTGCTTCATGTAGAAAGCCTTGATTTCTTTTGGATAATTGGTCAGAATCACTGGTTTTTTGAAGTGTTTTTCTACCAAATAACGCTCATGCTCAGATTGCAAATCAATACCCCACTCGACTGAATACTGAAATTTCTTCTCTTTATGCGGCTTCGATTTCAAGAGAATATCAATCGCTTCGGTATAGGTCAAGCGTTCAAACTGGTTATCTACCACAAAGCGTAATTTCTCAATCAATGATAACTCACTACGCTCATTTTGAGGTTTTTGTTTTTCTTCATCTAAAAGGCGTTTTTCGAGAAAAGCCAAATCATCGGCACAGTTTTCGAGTGCGTAGCGGATGACGTATTTTACGAAATCTTCGGCCAGATTCATGTTGTCTTCGAGTTCGTAAAATGCAACTTCTGGCTCAATCATCCAGAACTCCGCCAAGTGGCGAGTGGTGTTTGAGTTTTCGGCACGGAAGGTCGGTCCG
>JALOLV010000228.1 GCA_025455785.1 Spirosomataceae bacterium
AGACGCCACGTTTGTATTAGAGAAAGACGGCATCATAAAACACGTTATCGTGAATGGACAATTACAAGAGAATTGATATTTTCAGAATGATTCAAACCTCCAAGGTTTTGTTGTTCTTATTGCTCATAAACCTATCGGCTATTGCCCAAAAAGGCTACATCGTGGGGCGGGTTGTCAACAAAGAGAATCAGAAAGGTGTACCGTCGGCTACGGTTATCAACAAAAACTCTAAGCAAGTAACCAAAACGGGGGCAAATGGAGATTTTTTTCTTTACGTTTCGTTTGGTGATTCTATCAAAATAACTTCGATTGGCTACGCCGAAACAGGTATCACGTGGGATGGTATCAACAAAGAACCCGTTATCGAGGCCAAACCTACGGCGATTATGCTCGGTGAGGTTGTGGTAAAAACCCAACGCCCCGAAAACCTTTCGCAAAGAAATTGATGCTTTTTTACAAGACCCCGACTGGGCAACAACCATGAAAAAAAACGCCATCAATCGCATGGTCGGGATGAGCCCGTCGAATGGGCAGCCCGGCATGACACTTTCGATAGATGCACTCTGGGAGATATTCAGCAAAGAAGGCAAAAGTAAACGTAAACTGGCTGGTTTGCAGCAAAAAGAACTCGAAGAGTACTACCTAAATGCTCGTTACAATAAAGAATACGTCGGGTATGTAACCAAACTTCAAGGCAAAGACCTCGACCGATTGATAGAGTTTTGTCCGCTACCCAAAGATTTTATTCTCCGCTCAACCGATTACGAGCTTACTTACGCAATCCTGCAATGTTATCGTGAATTTATGGGGCGGTAAAATTGAATTTGCATCAAAAAATATTGAATGTTTATCGTTCAAATTTTAATTTATTACGAATACAAAAAACGTTGTTCAATTCTACAAAATCATTTAATTTGCACTCTAATCGTTCCCGTTTTCAATCACTAACCATCTCCTATTTACCCGATGAACCGTATAGGTGGCTACCGAGCAGGGGCTGTTCCGCCCGATGCCAAGAAAAAAACAGTCGAAAAAAATAATGAATTACCCCAAAAAGTAGATTTACGCAAGTTTATGACTTCGGTCGAGCTACAAGTTGGCAATAGCTGTGTGGCTAATGCTTTTGCGGGTGCGTACGAATACCTCGCCAAACGCCAACTGGGCGACTCGGCCGATGTAAGTCGTTTGTTTATTTACTACAACGCACGGTATTTGGCCGATGAACAAGACCGAGACAATGGCTCGATGATGGTCAATGCCATCGAGGGGCTAAAAGAATACGGTGCTTGTTCGGAAGAGATTTGGGTAAACGACCAAGGAATGATTACCGAAGAGCCACCCCAAGAGGCTTACGACCACGCCGCCAATTTCAGGATTATGGAGGCCGAATACCTCGAAACCGACCTCGACTTGTGGCGTGCTACGCTTGCCGAGGGCTATCCGATTGCTTTTGCTCTCAATACTTTTGCGTCTTTTGATAAAGCTACTTCAAACCGTGGGCGTGTACCGATGCCGAAGCCATCCGATAATGTCAGAGAAACCCACGGCTGGCATGCGATGCTCTGTGTAGGGTACTCAGACCCCGACCAAATGTTTATCGTGCGGAACTCTTGGGGCGAGGATTGGGGCGATGCGGGCTATTGCTACATTCCGTATAGCTATGTGATAAACATGGATTTCAACGGGCATGATTCGTGGATTATTAAATCGGTTGAGAATCTCGAATTTGATTCTGATTTGTGGGCCGAAGACGAAGAGTCGTATTTTGCCGAAGACGGGATGCTCTATCTCGAAGATTTTTATGTGGCAGTAGAGGATGTAGAAGAGTTTGCAACGGCCCTCGAAGAGCTTTGCTTAGCATACGTCGAAAGCGAAGAAGATTTCTTTTTCGACTACGAAGAAACCGAAGAAGATGATATTGTGTATATCGAAATGTCGAATTTTGAGATTTTGACCGAAGACCCCGATGGTTTCTTAGAAGAACTCGAAACACTCTGCCAAGATTACGCCATCGACGAAAATTACGATTATAGTATTGTAGAAGACGGAGAAAGCGAAGAAGAAGCATAAACCTAAAAACCGCTGACTGAGAAAGCCTCCGTCAGCGGTTTATCTCACCAAAATATCACAAATTAGCCTTTATCTTCTCGGCTATTTCGGCCAACTCCTCTTGCGATAGCTTCAGTTTAGAATTAAAATTCATATCGGCCATGCTATTGAGCGGAATCAAATGCACGTGGGCATGCGGAACTTCCAATCCGATTACGGCAACACCGATTCTCTTACACGGAATCGCCTTTCGGATGGCCGGCTCAATCTGTTTTGCAAAAGCCATTAATCCGGCGTATTCATCGTCTTCCATGTCAAAAATATAATCAATTTCTTGCTTCGGAATAACAAGCGTATGACCCTTAGCACACGGAAAAACATCCAGAAAAGCTAAATATTTGTCGGTTTCGGCGATTTTGTGGCAAGGAATCTCGCCCGCAACGATTTTTGAGAATATAGTTGGCATGATAATTTATTAGTTCAATGTTGATATTCAAAATCTATATAAAAAATGGACAATTCGGGATTGCAAATTTACCCAAATTGTCCATTCTCAATTATAAAAAGATAATTTATTAGAGCGTAATTTCTAAAATCTCGACCTCAACCAAGCCAGCCGGAGCTTGAATTTGTGCTTTTTCACCAACTTTTTTACCCAAAAGACCTTTTCCGAATGGCGAATTAATTGAAATTTTACTTTGTTTCAAATCTGCTTCTTCTTCGGGTACGAGTGTGTATTTCATCATTGCCCCATTTTTAGCGTTCTTGATTTTTACGGTCGTCATCAATGAAACCCTCGATAGGTCAATGTCAGATTCATCTAAAATACGAGCTGTCGAGAGGAGTTCCTCCATCTTAGAAATCTCCATTTCCATCAATCCTTGTGCATCTTTGGCTGCATCGTATTCGGCATTCTCCGATAAATCTCCTTTATCACGTGCTTCTGCAATCTGTCTTGCCATTTCGGCACGTCCTTTGGTTTTTAGTTCGTGTAATTTGCTTTTTAGGGCGTTGTATCCTTCTTCGGTATAATATTGAACCTTTGCCATAATCTGTAAACTTTGTTTAAAAAACCTCACTGATTCTCAAAATCGGTGAGGTTTGCTTGATTTATATTGTAATTATGTATTCAAAAAAAATTCTCCTGCTTAGAGGAGAGAAAATAAAAAAGAACGGTGAAATTCAACCGTTCTGCTAAAAATCATCGCATATTTGCGGCAGAAACTAACTGAATTCCCCTTTTGGTACTTTTTTGTATGAGTTTTCTCTAATCATCTTTGAAATTGAGTTACAAAGATAATAATATTTTTGCTCGTAGTCAATAAATTTTGATTTGGAGTAAATCAGGTTAAGTTTATGAGTATTTGTGCATTGATAAAGAAATAAGTGAATTTATTATGAAGATAATCTTTATGGGAACACCCGATTTTGCGGTGGCGAGTTTAAAGAAATTAGTTGAGAATGGGTGCGATGTTGTAGCTGTCATCACTGCCCCCGATAAACCCTCGGGGCGAGGCTTACAGATGAATGAAACACCTGTAAAGAAGTACGCTGTTTTGAAGAACATTCCCGTTTTACAGCCCGAAAAATTGAAAAATCCTGAGTTTTTGGAGCAACTCCGCAGTTTTGATGCCGATTTGCAAGTGGTTGTAGCTTTCAGGATGCTGCCCGAGGTTGTTTGGGCAATGCCACGCAAAGGGACATTTAATCTGCACGGCTCTTTGCTACCACAATATCGAGGTGCTGCACCCATCAATTGGGCGGTCATCAATGGCGAGGTCGAAACTGGCGTAACGACATTCTTCATCGAGAAAGAGATTGATACTGGCAAAATCATTTTTGCTGATAAAATACCGATTCTACCCGAAGACAATGCCGGAACTATCCACGATAAATTGATGGAAATCGGTGCAGATTTGGTCTTGAAAACGGTCAGGGCCATCGAGACTGGCGATTATCCGCAAGTGCCGCAACTACAAGATATTGAACTAAAAGCAGCACCAAAAATCTTTAAAGAAACTTGCGAAATCAATTGGAATCAACCAGCCGAACAAATCCACAATTTTGTACGTGGACTTTCGCCTTATCCAGCTGCATGGACGCTGTTGCAAGGCAAAGTTTGTAAGATTTACAAAACGCAGATTGTTGAAAATCAAGAACTCTCTGACGAACCCTTCATAACCGATGGCAAAAAACATTTGATGTTTAAGAGTGCCGATAAAATGATTGCCGTTGAAGAATTACAACTCGAAGGAAAAAAAAGAATGGGAGTCGAAGAGTTTTTGAGAGGATACCGGTTTTAAACTACAAAAAAAGGCACTCATCGCTGAGTGCCTTCTTGCGGTCAGGTTATAGTTTAGGGGTAAAAATCTGCTATTTTGTAGATAAATACTATTTTATGTATTTAGGCCGTGTGTAGATTGTTAGGTTTAGGGTTTAACTTTGGGTCTTTAATTTCGTCGAAAAATACAATTTTTTATTTGTATAGAGCAAATTTCTGCCTAAAATTTTACACATATATACGTAATTTGGATGTTAGCAGCCGAACAAACGCGTCTTTGGGGCTGTTTAATAGATAGTTTGAGGATTAAAAGGTTAGTCTTGACAAAAGAGATACTCATTTTTATTCATAAAATTTAACCAAAAACAGCTTCTAAAATATTATAAAATATGTTGAATTTTGAATTTCAGAATCCTACCAAGATTTTATTTGGCAAAGGGCAAATCGCCACTTTAAATAAAGAGATTCCGCAAGATGCCAAAGTGCTAATGACCTACGGCGGCGGTAGTATCAAAACCAATGGCGTTTATGAACAAGTGATTGCGGCATTGGGTAGCCGAACTATAATTGAGTTTGGCGGAATCGAGCCTAATCCAAGCTACGAAACATTGATGAAGGCCGTAGAGATTATGCGTACTGAGAGTATTGATTTTGTGTTGGCAGTAGGAGGAGGCTCGGTGATTGACGGAACTAAGTTTTTGGTGGCGGCGGTAGATTACGCTGGCGAGCCGTGGGATATTCTCAGAAAATCGGTCAGGACATTTAAGGCTATGCCATTCGGAACGGTGCTGACACTCCCAGCTACGGGTTCGGAGATGAATTCGGGGGCGGTTATTACACGCCACGAAACCCAAGAGAAACTTTCGATGGGTGGGCCGGGGTTATTTCCGAAGTTTTCGGTTCTCGACCCTGAGGTTGTTAAGAGTATTCCTAAGAGACAACTGGTAAATGGTGTTGTAGATGCCTATACACACGTTTTGGAGCAGTACATGACTTACCCTGCGGGTGCTTGGCTACAAGATAGAATTGCCGAAGGCATTATGCAGACGCTCATTGAAGTTGCTCCACGAATCATCGCTGACCCAAGCGATTATACCGCGGCATCGAATTTTATGTGGAGTTGCACGATGGCCTTGAATGGTTTGATTCAGAAAGGAGTACCAACCGACTGGGCTACGCACATGATAGGGCATGAGTTGACGGCCCTCTACAACATAGACCACGCCATGACATTGGCCATTGTGTTTCCGCAATTGTACAAAGTTAAATTTGAACATAAAAAAGAGAAATTGGCTCAATATGCCGAAAGAATCTGGAATGTAAGTGCTGGAACAATCGACGAAAAAGCCCAAGCCGGAATCGATAAAACAGTTGAATTTTTGCACAGTTTGGGTGTAAAAACAAGACTTTCGGAATACACCGACGATTTTGCGAAGGCGGGTGGGTTTATCGAAAACCGTTTTGCCGAAAGAGGATGGAAAGGACTCGGCGAGAGAAGAGACATTACACCAAGTGTTGTGCGTGAAATTGTAGAATTCTACCAATGTATCGTCCCGATGGGGCTTTCATGGTTCAAAACATTTTTATTGCTACCAATATATCGCCTCTACGAGGCTAAAACGTGGTTCAGGTTAAAATTATTTTTCCATGTGTTTGCAAACCCAAACACATGGAATTTTCTAAAAAATAATCAATTCCCTAAATCGCTAATTTATTACTGCCACTTTTCAGCGGTAATTCTTTACCTTTCCAGATAAACCTGCCCGAGACACTCGGGGGCAGTGTAATCTCGGCAGTCATTTTACCTTTATCATCAATTTGGTATTTGACCGAAAGCTCACCTTTTGGATGCGGAATACTCCCCGAAGCCGTCTTTAAATCGCCTAAATGTGGCTGGATTTTTACTTTATCGAAGTTTGCGGCATCAGTATCAATGCCGAGCATAATCCTGAAAAACTCAATATTTGGGTGTGCCGACCACGCATGGCAATCCGAGCGTGTACGGCTGGGGTCGGTCATTTCGCCCCAAGT
>JALOLV010000530.1 GCA_025455785.1 Spirosomataceae bacterium
GATTTTTGGCAATGGCGATATTGATTCTCCACAAAAAGCATTAGAATACCGCAATCGTTTTGGTGTGGACGGAATCATGATTGGGCGTGCGAGTATTGGTTATCCGTGGATTTTTAACGAGATTAAACATTACTTCAAGACTGGCGAAATGCTACCACCACCTTCGATTCAGCAAAGAGTCGAAGCCGCTCGTAAGCACTTGACTTTCTCGATTCGTTGGAAAGGCGAACGTACTGGAATGCTCGAAATGCGTCGCCACTACGCCAATTATTTTAGAGGATTACCCAATTTTAAAGAGTACAGAATGAAACTTGTGCAATCACTTGATTGGCAAGAAATCTCGGATACACTCGATGAAATCACGGTAAAATACGATGGATTTATCCTCGAAAAACAAATCATCAAAGTCGAATACGCTGGTGTGGATTGATTTTATTTTAAATGAAAATTTAGAACACGCCACGGCGTGTTTCTACACCATAAATTTTATAATTCTTCAAAATATAATATCCTTTTGAATACATCAACCAATTCAGACAATAAAAACCTCATTGCTTGGGTTTTGCTTTTAACCTTGGCATTTGTTTGGGGAACCTCCTTTTTGCTCGTAAAAAAAGCTGTTACTGTTTTTAATCCGATTCAAGTGGGTGGCTTACGAATGGTGTGGCTTAACTGGCTATTTGGCACCAGCTTTTTTGTTTGCGATTGCGGGTAGCAAAATCAACAGTTCACTTTCGGGTACGCTCAACTCCGTAACTCCGATTTTTGTATTGATTGTGGGTGTTTTATTTTTTGGAACCCAAGCCAAAAGAGAGCAAATTTTTGGATTAACTCTCGGATTTATCGGCAGTTTGATTTTGGTTTTTGCCAAATCTAAGGGTGATATTGGCGGTTTTAATCCTTATGTGTTTTTAGTTTTGGCATCTACGATTTTGTATGGTTTCAATACCAACGTTGCGGGTAAATACTTAAAAAATACGCCTTCTACGGCTTCGGGGGCATTTATGTTGTTGTTTGCGGGTATTGTTTCGAGCTTCGTTTTGGCATTTACCGATTTCAGTACTCCTTTTGCAAATCCCGAAATAAAAACGGCTCTTTTAGAAGTGGTTATTTTGGGTGCAATTAATTCTGGATTGATGGCGATTTTATTTAATTATTTATTGAAACTCAAAAGTCCAATCTTTGCGGCATCGGTTACTTACATTATTCCGATAATCGCTACGGCTATGGGACTCTTCGACGGCGAAAATATTTCAGTTTTTCATTATCTTGGTATGGCAATTACGCTGATTGGTGTATATTTGATAAATAAAAAGTGATAATAGCTTGTTTAGTAATTTGTAAGTTATGGAATACTCACATCCAGATTATCCGAATATAGTTGTAAATCCTGATATTTGTTTTGGTAAACCTTCAATCAGAGGTACAAGAATGCCTGTGAGTTCGGTTTTGGCGTATCTTTCAAGTGGAATGTCTATTGATGAATTTGTCGGTGAGTTTAATTGGATTTCTAAAGAAGCTGTTTTAGAGTCATTGGCTTATGCTGTTGGTAATTAATTTAGTTCAAACCATTAATGGTTGATTCTTCCAAGAAACATTATTCAGATTAAATATTTTGAAAAAGTCCCTTTTGGGACGTTATTTCGGTAGAAAGTTGAACAAAATCAATTTTTTAAAATTCCGTAGGAATGACATAAATTAACTCAAAATTTCACTTTTTCATATCATTTTACCGAATTTTGGTTTATTTATAACGCATTCTATAAATATTATATCCTCAACGAGATTTTATAGTCTTTAAATACTTTGAATCGAAAACTAAATATCTCATAACTTTTAACAATTGATAAAAACGGAGTACGACTTAGGTATTTACCTATCATTAAAAAAATCTAAAAACTATGTTAAAAGCAATCGTCAACGAAAACCAGACTTTTGACAGATTTCGAGCAAAGATTTTCATATTCTGAAAGATAACCAGTCTTACAATGCCGAATTGGTCGAAGCAAATTATGCCGAAAAAATCTTTAAAATTAAAGTGAACGGTACGATTCATTCGGTTCAATTGAAAGATAAAACCGATATTTTGCTTGAAAAAATGGGTATGGGTTCGGCAGCTTCTAATAAGTTGAATGATTTGAAAGCACCAATGCCGGGATTGATTTATGACCTAAAAGTTGCGGTAGGAGACGAGGTTCAGAAAGGAGATGTTTTATTGATTTTGGTGGCAATGAAGATGGAAAACGCCATAAAAGCTACGGGGAATGGTAAAGTCAAGGCATTGGTATTGAGTCCCTTCAATTTAGAGTTGAAGGGATTTTTTTTATTTCAAAAACAAGCATTAATTTTACGACAAAATTATACATCTACAAATACTACATGAGCCAGCTCAAATACAAAAGAATTCTACTCAAACTCAGTGGAGAAGCCCTAAATGGCGGAGACAAAAGTCAGATTATTAATGCAGATATTTTACAGCAATATGCCAAAGAGATTAAGACTGTGGTAGAGTTGGGTTGTGAGGTTGCAATTGTAATCGGTGGAGGAAATATTTTCAGAGGTGCAACCGCCCAGTCGGGTATCGACCGAGTGCAGGGCGATTATATGGGAATGCTCGCAACCGTCATCAACGGCATGGCAATCCAGAGTGCTTTAGAGAAAGAAAACGTTGTAACTCGCTTATTATCAGCTATTAAGATGGAGCAGGTTGCCGAGCCATTTATCCGTCGTCGTGCGGCAAGACATTTAGAAAAAGGTCGTGTGGTTATCTTTGGGGCTGGTACGGGTAATCCGTTTTTCTCGACTGATTCGGGCGGAGCATTGAGGGCCAACGAGATTGGTGCAAGTGTTTTACTAAAAGGTACTGGCGTAGATGGCGTTTACACCGCCGACCCTAAAAAAGACCCAACGGCTACTCGATACAATAAAATCAGTTTTGATGAAGTTATTGGTAAAAACCTCAAGGTCATGGATTTGACGGCTTTTGCCCTTTGCAAAGAAAACAATATGCCGATAATTGTGTTTGATATGAACATCGAAGGTAACCTCAAAAAAGTTGTTTTGGGCGAAGACGTCGGAACTTTGGTTTGTGATTAAATAAAGTCTTATGCAGCGTATTATTGTCAAAAATTTTGGACCACTCAAAGATATAGACCTTGAAATCAAAAGTACGCTGGCAAAGTTGATTTATTTTTTTAGGGAGTATGAGAATACTGTGAAACCACTTTTATTTAAAAATCATAACCAATCACACGATTTTACTAAAAATGAACATGAACAATTGTTAAATCATCGATTTTCTGATTTATTTGGAGACTATACCTTTTCTAATGAAACGTTAATATATTTTGACTTTGGTAGTGACAATAAACTGAATCAATCAATTACAATATTTTACAACAGCGAAATCAAATTATTTATTTCTAATATAAATATTGAAAAAATATTTAAACAAATTAATGAAGAGCTAAATGATGATAGAATTAGTAGTCTCAAAATAGTATTCGGAAGCGAAGAGGTTAATTTAGGTAAAAGAAAGAATGATATTATTGCTTTTGCTGGCTTAATAATAGAGACTCTTGGGAAAAGTCACTTATTCAATAACTATTTTATACCATCAAACAGAGCTTTTATAGCTCAAAATTACGCCCCACTGACAACCGATTCAATGATGTATAATTTTTATATACTTGTTGGCGAATTAAAGAATAAATTTAGGAAGAATTATAGTCAGCAAATTGAGGAAAAGAAATATTTTAATCAAGGTAAATTAAAGAATAAAAGAATATTAAAACTTTATCTAAAATTACTTAGAAGTGTTTTAAAGGGGGAATATATTTTAGAAAACCAAAATGATTTTATTCAATTAGACGATAATATAAAACTAAATCTAAGAAGTGCAGCATCGGGGCAACAAGAAAGTATCTGGGTAATGAATGCTATCTTTTATTTATTACTCGAAAACAATGAATCCAAAATAATAATCGAAGAACCCGAAGCCCATCTTTACCCCGAAGCTCAAAAAGATATGACTTATTTGATTTCGCTTTTGGCAAATCAAGAAAGCAACCAAGTTG
>JALOLV010000229.1 GCA_025455785.1 Spirosomataceae bacterium
GGCTTCGATACACAATTTGTAGATGCTTTGCCAGTGGCCATTATGCGGCCGTTGAGTGGTAGTGGTGCCAGAGGATTGATGGTTGATGCGTGGAATACCTACGGGGTCGATAGCTTTACGGGTAGATTGGCATCTATTTTTCAGGGGACGACCGATACCACATTCTACATCGTTTCGCTGTATTTTGGTTCGGTCGGAATCCGTAATTCTCGATACGCCGTTCCGTTTGGGCTTATTGCCGATTTGATTGGCGTTTTGGCGGCAATCTTCTTGGCTTATTTCTTCTTTATCTGATATTGATTATGTTTATAATCTGCGAGAAAATACCTGTTTTGGTGGGTATTTTCTCGCTTTTTTATTTTATGGTCGTAAATCTGCATCGAAAAAACGTATTTTCGCATTTTGTTATCATTTCTAATGAAAAATAGACTTACGTTAATATTGTATTTTTTGTTCTTGGTAGTTCTCCGTTCCGAAGGCCAAAAAGTACCTGTTATCGTGTACGATGGTTCATGGGAAAGGTTAGATAATCCGGATATGATTTATGCTTATCATGACACCGACGAAACCTTGACGATTGGGCGGATTCTGAAAAAGCCTAAAAAAATTAGATTTGATAAAACAACGGGGTCGTCGCCAACTTACTGGGCAAAAGGAAAACCGTTTTGGTTTAGATTTCATTTTAAAAACAAAACTGATTTAGAAGCCAATCTGCTTTTTCACCTTAGGTTATCAATTGGCGAAGAAGTAGAGTTTTATATTGTCAAGAACAACGTCGTTGTAGATAAACAGTACATTAGTTGGCTGACACCTCAGCAAAACCGTGTGGTCAAGCACCGAAACTATATTTTTCCATACAAATCGGATGCTTTAGAGACGGTTGCTTGCTATATAAAAATCAGTAAAAAGTATGGCTCGATTTCTTTTCCGTTTACGATTTGGCAACGCGATTATTTCGACTACTACTTTTGGGCTTTCGATTATCACATGTGGGGGTTTGTAATCGGAATTTTTCTGTTTGTTAGCTTTTTTGCGATTCTGTTATTTTTTGCATTTAAAGATAAACTATATCTACACTACGGGTTTTATGTGTTTTTTGCCATCAATTTTATTTGTGCCACACAAGGCTATTTTATTAGGTACTATCTAAACGGAGAGTTAGGAGTTGGGGCCGATAAAGTCCGATATATCAATGCTTTGTTGTTGCTATTGTTTAACTGTCTTTTTTTATTGGAATACCTCCAGTGGAAAAAGCTAAAAAACGGTTTTTTTTCAAACGGAACTTGGTTTTTGGTTGGAATGATGGTTTTACTCATTCTGCTGATGTACATAGACCATCTGTTGTTCCGAGATGCCTTATTCAACGATGACCCCATTACAATTTCTAATTTTTATGTAGTTGTTTTCTGGACTACTCCCGTTTTTGAATACACTGGCTTAGTTTACTGTATTTATCATAACCACCACCGAAAAGAGTCTATTTATTACATATTTGCGAGCTTGCCATTGTTTATCATTGCTACCTACAACGGGCTTAGTAGCTACGAGGTTTTTTCGGGGAGTGCAATGGTCGAAATCAATGCTTTTACTGCGGCATTTATGATAGAGATTGTGGCTTTATGTTTTTTATTGGCGTATAGATTTAAGGTTATTCGAGAATCAGAACAAGCATTACTCTCGGAGCAAAGCCGCCAGCAGCAACTCCGAACCGAGGCCGTACTCGAAGCCGAAGAACGTGAACGAGTACGTATAGCACGAGATTTACACGATGGGGTTGGACAAATGATAGCCGCCGCCCGAATGGGGCTTGGGAGGTTTAGCTCGAAGAATAAATTGAGCGAACCCGAAATCAATCAAACGCTTGATTTGCTCGAAGATAGCATCAAAGAAATCAGAGAAGTCTCGCACAATATGATGCCCGGCTCGTTGATGAAGTTTGGTTTACCCACCGCTTTGAAGCAATTTGTCAATAAAATCAACAATGCAGGAATCCTAAAAGTTGATTTACAAATCATCGGTTTAAAAGAACGCCTCGATGAGCGTATCGAAACGATGTTGTATCGGGTAATCCAAGAAGTGATGAATAATATCATCAGGCATTCGGGGGCCACTCATGTTAATATAGAGTTGATTCAGCATGAAGACGAATTGGTGCTGCTGGTCGAAGATAACGGCAAAGGTTTTGACACCTCGGTAGTTGAAAATCAGGGAATTGGCCTAAAAAATATCACAACGAGGGTCGAATACTTAAACGGAAACGTTAATTTTGATTCCAGAATCGGCAAAGGCACGAGTGTAATTGTTGAGGTTCCTTTGTAATTTATAATTTTTTTAGAGACAAGTAGTCAAAATCTCACAACTATAAATCTAAGAAATAATCCACAAACGGATACTGCTGACAAACCGTTTAAATGAATAGCATGAAACTAAAAATACTCGTAGTAGATGACCATCAAATTTTGATTGATGGAATCACCGCTATGCTTCAAGATTTGCCAGGATACGAAGTAGTCGGAAAAGCCCTTGATGGAATTTCGGCATTAAAATTCTTAGAAAGTAACTCAGTAGATATTGTCATTACGGATTTATATATGCCCAAAATGACCGGTATTGAGCTTACACACAGCGTAAAAAAGGCTTTTCCGAATACAAAAGTTATCGCACTTTCGGTATCGTATGATGTCTCTATCGTGCATGATTTGATGGATGTGGGTATATCCGGATTTATTCTAAAAACAATTGGTCGAGATGAATTAATCGAAGCCATTACAACGATTTCGAGCGGAAAACTCTATTTTAGTCGTGAGGTCTCGAACGAGATTCTGCGTAGCCTCAGCAATAAAAACAACGACGAAGCCGAAGAAAACTACCGACTAACCGACCGAGAGATTGAAATCTTACGGCTGATTTCGCAAGAGTTATCCAATGGTGAAATCGCCGAAAAACTTTTTATTTCGGAGCGTACCGTCGAAACCCATCGAAAAAATATTTACCGAAAGACCAATACCAAGACGATTGTTGGCCTAATAAAATATGCCGTTGAGCAAAAATTGATATAAACGGCTACAATATCCGTACTGGCACGGATACGACCCTCCAAAAATTTACCCAATCAACGGTATTGTTTTTAACTCCTTTTTAATCCGATATTTGCAATATCAAATATGAGGTTGACTTTATAGCCATGAAACGCCTCATTGTCGTCGTGTTTTACAAATATCCAAGATTTTTTAGTGAATTTAAACTATTTGTGTGAGTTTGGAATCATAGTAGAAAATATAAAATAGTCATGAAAAAACTTGTCTTTGAACACCTCGACGAATTAGTTGTGATTTTTCTTTTCTTTATTATAGTGGCGATAAACGCCTTCAGAGCCTGAGTATCAAAACCATCAAATCGACAGCAGTTGGTTTGGTGGTTTTAATAATCAACAGCAGTTTGACGAGAGCAAGAGCAAGGGGCATTCACCTTGCTTTTCTTTTTTTATAAGGTTTTTTATTATCTTCGCTCTATGAATACCACTACACTCATCTCATTTCTCAACCAGATTCATTCCGAATTATCAAACCTTCAAGATGATTACTACATCATTGGTAGTTCGGCGATAGTTTTGGCCGGAATCCCACTCCAAGCCGTCGATGACATAGATATACTGACCTCAGCCCGCGATGCCGATTGGCTCAAGAGCCTTTGGTATAATCGTAAACTAAATGATTACACACCCAAGGACGGCCATAAATTTAGGTCGAATTTCGGGAGGTTCATCTTTGATGGATTCAAGGTCGAGGTAATGGGCGATTTAGAACTGAACACCTACGGAATCTGGCAAAAAGTACGGGTAAATGATTTTTTAAGAATCAAAACCGAAAAAATATCACTAAAAATACCCACGATTGCCGAACAAATCCGAATTTTGGAGGCCTTTGGCCGCCCTAAAGATTTAGCCAAAGTAAAATTGATACAAAATCATGAAGCTCAATAAGGTACATCACATTGCGATTATCTGCTCCGATTATCCCAAATCAAAACACTTCTACACTGATATTCTGGGTTTAGAGATTATCCAAGAAGTTTACAGAGAAGCACGAGATTCGTACAAATTAGACCTAAAACTCAACGAAAACTATGTAATCGAACTTTTTTCTTTTCCGAATCCACCCGCTCGACCATCTCGTCCCGAAGCCCAAGGGCTTAGGCATTTGGCATTCGAGGTTGATGATGTTGCTACCGCTGCCGCCGAACTCAACGCCAAAGGCATACAAACCGAACCAATCAGAATTGATGAATACACAGGCAAAAAGTTTACGTTCTTTGCCGACCCCGACGATTTACCACTCGAACTCTACGAAAAATAGTAAACAATTACACTAACCATGAATTGGTACGACCTCCAAGACCCCAACCAAGCAGATTCGCCGTCATTGTTGATTTATAAAGACCGAGTAGCAAGCAATATCCAAAAAATGATTGCCATTGCGGGCAATGCCGAAAGGCTAATCACGCACGTAAAGACCAATAAAATGCCCGAAATCGTCGAGATGATGCTCGATGCTGGCATTACTAAATTCAAATGTGCAACAATTGCCGAAGCCGAAATGACTCTCATGGCGGGGGCAAAATACGTAATTATTGCCCACCAACTGGTAGGTCCAAAAATCTCAAGATTGATAGCCTTACAGCAAAAGCATCCCGATGCTTTTGTAGCTTCGCTTATTGATTGCCAAGAACAAATAATTGCTATAAATCAAGCATTTACCGATGCAAATCTAACAGCTAATGTATTTTTAGATGTCAATAACGGAATGGACCGCTCGGGGCATCTGCTCAATGGCTTAATCTTTGATTTGTACGAATTAACCCAAAGTCAATCTCACTTAAAACTTCACGGACTTCACGTTTATGACGGACATTTGCGAGATACTGATTTTGAAGAACGAAAGGCAAAAATCAACGAAGGTTTTGTTGACGTCCAGCATTTTATTGATAAAATTGTAGAAAGCGGATACGATACTCCGATGGTGATTGCGGGCGGAACCCCAGCTTTCACTTCGCACGCTTTGCGTGATAAAACTTTTTGTAGCCCCGGCACTTGCGTTTTGTGGGATTGGGGCTATGGCGATAAACTACCCGAACAACCATTCGACTACGCCGCAATCGTCTTGACAAGGGTTGTTTCTAAACCCAAACAAGGAATCGTAACCGTCGATATGGGACACAAAGCCGTTGCTGCCGAAAACCCGATTGATAAGCGTATTCGATTCTTGAATTTATCTGATTATGAATTAATCGGTCAAAGCGAAGAACACGGGGTTTTACAGGTGGCAGATTGGGATAATATCAAAATCGGTGATGTACTCTATGGTGTGCCGTACCACGTATGCCCAACCGTGAATCTTTATGACGAAGCCTATTTTGTCGAAAACCACCAAATAGCCCAAACCGTGCAAGTTTTGGG
>JALOLV010000230.1 GCA_025455785.1 Spirosomataceae bacterium
CAACATGTATGTATCCGAACTTAATTAGCACAAAAGATAATAATCTATTGGTGGCTTATGAGTGCCAAATAGGAGAAAATAAAAAGCAGATAAGGTATCAGTTGATTTTGATGGATAATTTGTAATAGGGGCTACATAAAGCCGAGAGAGGCACGTCTAAAAAATAAGATGTGCCTCTCTTTTTTTACTTTGCTCGGGCTAGACCCTTAGTTTTTACCGCTTGTTTGAGTTGCCGAAGGCTGATTTTTGCGTGCTTCACGCATTGGGTTTGAGCCGCCTGCACCGCCAAATCCTTGCTGCTTGAAGGCTTGAAAACGAGTTGGTTGCTCTGGTTCTTTCGGGAAGGCATTGTCCGAGGTATCAATATCTGGAATTTCTTTGTAGGGGTCGAGTTTGAACTTCGCCACTCTCTTAGTAGTCGTTATCGTTTTCTTGATTTCGACATCGTTCGTACGCCAAATCTCAACTGGGTAACGCATTACCTCTGTTGTGCCGTCCTCGTAAGTCAATTCTACAATGACAGGCATCGGTAAGCCACCTTTATTTTTAAGACTCAAAACATAGAAATTTTTACCTGCTTCGAGTAGCTTGCGGTCTTCGTCCGAGAGGCTCGCCAAATACGATTCATACTTTTTCTTATCATTTTCGGTTACGGCAAATCTATCGTAGCTATTGTAGAAATCTTTCATGGTAGAATCTGCCTCAACGACCGTCTGCTTAATATCCGTTTTGTTACGCATATTGCTCAAAGTTTGGCGTTTTTCTTCGGCATCTTTACGCTGTGCCGACTTAACAATTTCAGGATTTTGTGTATCAATACTGTACCAATCAACATTGGCAATCGCTTGGTCAACTGGCTCGACACCGTAGAACCAACCTTTCCAGAACCAATCTAAATCTACACCCGAGGCGTCTTCCATCGTACGGAAGAAATCGGCAGGAGTTGGGTGTTTGAATGCCCAGCGACGAGAATATTCTTTGAATGCGTAATCGAACAATTCACGCCCCATGATGGTTTCACGGAGGATATTCAGACCAGTTGCTGGTTTTGAATAGGCGTTTGGTCCAAATGTACCCGGAATGATATTATCCGAACTCGACATGATTGGATTTTGCTTGCTGGCTTCGGTTTTCATGTAACTCGTAATGTACTGCGGCTCAATACCTGTAGCCGGAAAGTTTCTATCCCATTCGAGACAAGTTAAACCTTCCAAAAAGCTATTTAGACCTTCATCCATCCACGACCACTGACGTTCGTCAGAATTGACAATCATCGGGAAGAAGTTATGCCCCACTTCGTGAATAATCACCAAAATTAAGAAGTTCTTTGTTCCTTCTGAATACGTACCGTCGGCTTCGGGTCTTGCACCGTTAAAACTCATCATTGGGTATTCCATCCCTCCTACTGTTCCGTGTACCGAATACGCCACTGGGTAAGGATACGCCACTGAGCGTTTTGAATAATTGACCAATGTATGAGCCACAACGCGAGTAGAATACTGCCCCCAAAGTGGATTGGCTTCTTTTGGATAAAGCGACATTGCCCAAACTTTTTTGCCTTCGACATCTACTTGCATGGCATCCCAAATGAACTTACGAGAACAGGCAAACGCAAAGTCACGAACATTTTTGGCTACGTAAACCCAAGTTTTCTTACCGGTAGGCTTACCTTGGGCGGCACTCCGCTTTTCGGCAGCTTCGGCATCGGCTTGCGTTACGATTTCGACAGGAGTTTTTGAGGTTTTTGCTTGCTCTAAACGCTTTTGTTGCGTAGCCGAAAGTACATCCTTCGGATTTTGGAGTTCGCCAGTTGCACCTAAAACAAAATCGTTAGGAACAGTAAGTGCCACTTTATAATCGCCAAACGGAAGGGTAAATTCGCCTTGTCCTAAGAATTGCTTGTGTTGCCAACCGTTTACGTCATCATAAACGGCCATACGTGGAAACCACTGAGCGATTTCGTAGAGCCAATTGCCATCTTTCGGAAAAAACTCTGCACCACTACGACCGCCAACTTGTTTTAGGTCAATGATTTTGAAGTTCCAATCAATCTGAAACGTGATAGACTGCCCTTTCATCAACGGTACTGGCAAATCAATACGCATCATTGTACCGTTGATGGTATTTCGCATGTCTTTGCCCAAAGCATCTTTTACGGCCGTGATGTTGTAGCCATAGCCACGGTCGGCCTCCATATTATTCAATGTACGGAGACTCATGCCTTGCGTGGCATTTATAGATGACTGGCTGGTAATATTACCGTCCGAATTTTTCTTGAAAACGTTTTGGTCGAGTTGAACCCACAAATAGCGGAGTTCTTCGGGGGCATTATTGAAGTACGTGATTTTTTCAGTACCCGTTATGGTCTGATTTTCATCATTTAATTCGGCCTTGATGTCGTAGTCGGCTTTTTGTTGCCAATAATCTTTACCCGGAGCACCCGAGGCTGTTCGGTAGGTATTCGGCGTAGGCAGCGACGCCCCCATTTGCTCAAAACGGGTATTGGCGTTGTATTGGGTTGACGTCTGCTGTGCTATCAATCCACTGATTGACAAGCAGATAGCTCCCAAAAATGAGGACAACTTCTTCATTAGTTTGTTTGAGAATGATTAAAAAAGCAAGTTAGGAAAATATATTGGATGTTGGTGTTGAGAAATTGTTAATATAATTTTCAGAATAAATTATTAATTCAAAAAAAAATGAAATTATTTTTTCATAAAATTTATATATTGCATGAAGCACGCTAATATTAGCTATACAAATTTGTGGACAACTTTTTTATGGTATTATTCTAATTTGTTGAAGACTTAAATGACTGATAATTAACCATTAACGATTTGAGATATTAGATTTTTTGATTCTGTAATAAGAAAATGTTAAGAACCGACTTTATTAGAAGTAAAATTAATACGAAATTTGTGTAGTCCACATGGACAATCTCTGAATATGGAGAAAAAACAAAAACGCAGCACAGGTCTTGACTGGCTGCGTAAATGTAGCGAAGTAATGGGAGTATTACTTACTACCCTACTATCAGTGAAGGCTGGCGTCGAAATCATCCTTCTGATTTTAGGCAATTAAGAGCAAACTAGCCCTGTGTTTGCAGCACGGGGCTTTTGCTTCAGCAAATGTCAATCTTTATAAAATATGATGCAAATTTTTTTGTATTCTTTTATTCACAATCATTCCAAACAAACTATTCAACCATTCACTCTTTCGGTAATTGCCTAATGACATTATACATCGAAACACCGATTGATAGAAGCGAAAGAATGATGGTCATGGCGGGTACTTTGTTCTCAAACTTCTCAAACTTGCCATCGAGCCAATAGCCCAACCACGTACCCAAACCGATGGTTGCTGCCATCTGGATACCGATTTGTGAGTACACAACCCAATTTTGGGCTTTTTTAACTTCGTTTTTGAGTTTATCTTGCTCGTCCATGTGTCAGTAATTTTACTAAGTAGTAGGTTGTATCTCGAACTCCCTCATATCCCATTTTGAGGGCTTCGTCTAAATCCATCGGTCGGTTAAGGATTGAAGTAGCATAAGTGATGCCGATTTTTTCTAATTCAGCGGGTGCGACTGCCAATGTACCACAAATTGCAGCAATCGGTATATTTTTTTCGGAAGTTTTTTGGGTAATTCCTCCAATCAGTTTTCCATGCAGTGTTTGGTTATCAATTTTGCCCTCGCCCGTAATTACTAAATCTACATCCTCTAAATGTTTATCAAAATCGCAAAAATCCATCAATAATTTCACTCCTTCTTTCAATTCGGCACCTAAAAACATGACCGACCCAAAGCCCAAACCTCCAGCCGCTCCCCAGCCTTTTTGCTCTGATTGCAAATCCCGAACAGCAACATTATAAATATTTCGGAGTCCATCATCCAATAATTGAACTGCATCGGCATCGGCCCCTTTTTGGGGTGCGTAAACATGAGCAGCTCCATTTATACCATAAAGCGGGTTAGTTACATCGCAGGCGACATAAATAGTTTTTAGTTCATCTAAAAATTGCCAACCCAATGCCGCCGCCATACCTATGCCAGCATCGTTGGTGGCACTTCCGCCAATACCCATAATGAGGTTTTCTACTCCGTTTTCGATAGCCGACTTTATCAATTCTCCCGTACCAAAAGTACTGGTTTTGAGCGGATTACGTTCATCGTTCTTTAATAATCTCAAACCCGAAGCCGTAGCCATTTCGATAAAAGCCGTTTTGCCATCGGCTGATAAACCGTATTCGGCTTCGATGATTCGGCCGAGTGGGTCATGTACTTTTGTAATGTTTTTTTTACCTGCCGAATACCAAAGCAGTAAATCGAGCGTACCTTCTCCCCCATCCGCCATTGGTAAGCTAACAACCTCAATATCAGGCGAAACCATACTGATTCCGTCGGTCATGGCTTGGCAAACTTCGGGGGCAGTCAGCGAACCTCTAAATTTATCGGGAGCGAGCAGGATTTTCATTGCTGGGTTTGATTGAAGTTATGAATTTCTCGATTCAATTCATTGACTAATTCTTGCTCTGTTGGTAGATAAAGTTTGTACTTTGATGCAAAAATTTGCTCACTTCCTTTCAAAATAGAGTATTTAACAATCGTTTCGTCTTTTTCTTGGCATAGAATCAAGCCTATGGTCGGGTTATCAGATTCAGGGCGATACAAATCATCGTACATCCTTACATACATATCCATCTGACCAATATCTTGGTGAGTAAGTTTCCCGATTTTTAAATCAATCAATACAAAACATTTGAGAATATAATTATAGAAAACCAAATCTATGAAGAATTCCGAAGTCTCGGTTGATATAAATTTTTGCTGTGCAACAAAAGCAAAACCTTTACCAAGTTCAAGTAGAAATTTTTGTAGATGTTTAATTAATGAATTTTCAACATCCTTTTCAGAATGAGCATCGCCAGCCGAAAGTCCCAAAAATTCAAAAATATATGGGTCTTTGAGAATATCTTTTGGAGAAATTACTTCGTTTTGGGCATTTGTTTTTTCTGATAATACTTTTTTATCATTGCTTGATAACAACCTTTCGTAATAAAACGACCCAATTTGCCTTTCAAGCAATCGGGTTGTCCAATGGTTTTCTGAAGCCTCTTTGATATAAAACTCTCTTGCTTGAGGGTTTTCGACACGCATAATTAGGCGATAATGAGTCCATCCCAATTGCGTACGCAGTGCGTTCACTTTTGGAAATGCAAGATAAAATTGCTTGAACAGAAATAAATTTCTTTTACCAAACCCATTCCCAAACTCTTTTGTGAGTCGTTCGGAAAGAGATTTGATAAGGAAAGTCCCATACTCCGCCCTTTCTTTGCCGTTTTGTTCTTCTTCCACTATTTGGCGGCCAATTTCCCAATAAGCCTGCACCATTGCCGAGTTTACGGCGGTTGCTACTTGAATCCGTGCTTTGTTCAGAATCTCACGGATATTTTCATAAAAATTGTTCTCTAAATTCATTATTGGTGGTTATTTAACTCAAAAGTCTCAGCAATTCGTCTGTTTTTCAATAATCTATCATCATTATTATCCTGATTTCCTTTTAGATTTTCTTCTTTACCAAACTGAAATTTATTGACCCCAACCATAATTTTACCATTTTGGAGTTCGGCAAGTTTGGTTTGATACGATTTCTCGATTTCGGATTGAATAAAACCGTCTTTAAATGCCTCTACAATTCCTCCTTTAGATTCGACCTCAAGAAACAGTTTCCAAGCCGATTCGATGAGTTGATAGGTTAGATTTTCGATAAAATAAGAACCTGCCGAAGCATCCTCTGATTTGTTGAGATGTCCCTCTTCTTTCATCAAAACCGAAATGTTTCGAGCAATCCGCTCCGAAAACTCATCCGATTCTCTAAAAACCTCATCGTAGGCATGAATCGTAATGGCATCTGCTCCGCCAATAGCCGCCGACATCGCCTCGGTAGTTGCCCTCAGCATATTGGTATTGGCTGTCAGGGTCGAGTCATAAAAAGTTGAGGTTTGGGCGTGGATGAATAGAGGTTGAGGGTTTTCGGCTTTATATTCTCCGATTATTTTTGCGTATAAATATCGTAAGGCTCTGATTTTGGCGATTTCAGTAAAATAATTTGTACCAACCGAAACCGACAATTCGATTTTTGGGGCAATTTCTTCAATCGTCAGACCTTTTTCTGTCAGTTTATCCAAATACGTTACTAAAGAATTAAGCAAAAAGGCTAATTCTTGGGTAGTGTTTGCTCCAGCATTATGGAAATGATGGCTCGAAACCGTCAGTGTTCTGAACTGTGGCGAGTCGGCAGTCATTTTAATGACTTCGGCGGCATTGTCCCAAGCGTTTTCGTTCAATTCGCCAATTACCATCCAATCGGCCAAGAAATCATCCACGATTCCACCTTTCATCTGATAATTGATAAATTTTTTGAGCGATTCGACAGTTTTTTTTGCGTTTCCTCGCACCGAAAAATAAAAAGGTACTTCGCTTAATTTGATTTTATCTAAAACTTTTGTTAAATTTATGTTATCAATTGCTGTGGAGTGAATTTTAAGAAGAACCCCTTCACCACCTCTGTTCAACAAACTTAAAACGTGTTGGTTTGAACTTTTTTCATCTGAGTATTTTACCATTGGTCTGTTTTGCCAGCCCAAAGTTTGTTTGCTATTTTGGGCTTTCTGAATAGCCTCTAAAGGAAGTTTTTTCAGGTCTTCTTCGGCATAATACGGCCAGACCTTGAAACCTTCGAGTGTATCCCACACAAGTGCTTGGTCAAAATCTTTACCTTTGAGGTCTTTGATTGCTTGATTATACCATTGTGTCTTGGTGCTTGAATCAAACTCTGAGAAGTTCATGATGTATTGAGGTTTTGTTGTACAATAATTTTATAGGATTTTTTGATTGAAGTGTAATGTTTTTGCCTATTGGCGACATTTGGCAATAATTGTACTTTTTTGAGATAATGTTTGCTCAAAAAACGATTGGTAAAAATAGCACTTGTACTTTATTAAGCCAAATTCGTTTGGCAAAAAAAATGTTTGAAAAATACTTTGAAAAAACATGAAAATTAACAAAATTCATCATTAAGTAGCCGTGCAAATTTATTATCTTTGCAACCCTTTTTTGAAATAAAGACACGATGAGTTTATTCGAAAATACGTTAATCCAAAAACCAATTGCAGTGGCTACCGAAAAAGATGTTAATATAGTCTGGCAGAATTGTCTCAAAATTATCAGAGAGAATATTTCTGAACAGAGCTATAAGACTTGGTTTGAGCCGATTGTTGCTGCCAAATTGGATGGCAAAAAACTGACTATTCAGGTACCGAGCCAGTTCTTTTATGAATGGCTCGAAGAAAACTACGTACATCTGCTACGTAAGGCCTTGGATTACGCCATCGGTCGTGATGGTCTTTTAGAATATTCTATCGTTATCGACAGTGGTAATAAACAACGTAACGACCCACCAGTGGCCGTCAATATGCCACCTTCGCAGACAATCACCGCACCCCGAACCGAATCAATACCACAACAAATCAACCAAGTACGGAATCCGTTTGTGTTGAAAGATGTGGATTCGATGCGGCTTGATTCTTACCTTAATAATAATTATAGTTTCGATAATTTTGTAGAGGGCGATTGTAATCGTCTGGCTCGTGCGGCTGGCTTTGCCGTTGCCCAAAAACCCGGTGTTACGTCTTTTAACCCTTTGATGATTTACGGAGGTGTTGGTCTCGGCAAAACTCACTTGGTACAAGCCATTGGCAATTATATCAAAAACAAGGCTACCAATAAATTTGTCTTGTACGTTTCGTCTGAGAAATTTACGGCACAGTTTATCAACGCAATCCGAGAAAACCAGCTTCAAGATTTCATGAGCTTTTATATGCAAGTTGATGTCCTGATTTTGGATGATATTCAGTTTTTATCGGGAAAAGAGAAAACGCAGGAGACATTCTTCCATATTTTCAACCACTTGCATCAATCGGGTAAGCAAATCGTGATGACCTCTGACCGCTCGCCACGTGAGATGGAAGGTGTCGAAGACCGCTTGCTCTCTCGTTTTAAATGGGGGCTGACAACCGACCTCCAAACACCCGATTTAGAAACCCGTATCGCCATCATTCAGAAAAAACTCCAAGCCGAAGGCATTGATATTGATTACGGTGTGATTGAATATTTGGCTCATAGCATCGATACCAACGTCCGTGAATTAGAGGGCGTAATCGTTTCGTTGATTGCCCAAGCGTCATTGACTCGCCGCAATATTGATTTAGAATTAGCAAAATCGACACTTCGCCATTTGGTAAAAGACACCGAGCGTGAGGTTACTATTGATACCATCATCGATGCGGTTGTAGAACAATACAAAGTCAGAATCGCCGATTTGAAAGGCAAAAGCCGTCTGCGGGAGATAGTGCTACCACGCCAAGTGGCGATGTATTTGGCAAAGGAATTGACCAATCTTTCGTTGAAATCAATCGGTTATCATTTCGGCGGGCGAGACCACAGTACGGTTATTCACGCAATTCAAACAATCAATGATTTGATGGATACCGATAAAGAAATTAATTCGACGGTTAGTAAATTGATAAAGATGTTTAGAAAATAACCATTACTAATCAAGGATTTATGATAAAAATAACGCTACTTTAACCGTAACTCAAAAGTAAAACAGACGCATCAAGATTAACCTTGGTGCGTTTTTTATTTAAACGATTCTTTCTAAATTTGGCAATCGTTGAAGTTTAATCTTGTCTAAAGAATGCCGCTCGACACTTATCTATCTTTTTTATCGCAGATTCATCCGTTATCCGACGAATGTCTGGGAGAGGTACATGAAGTATTGAGTTTAAAGCAGTATCCGAAGAAGCATTTTTTGGTAAAACAAGGCGAGACCGTTGACGAAGTTTTTTTTATCACAAAAGGCTGTGTTCGTGAGTTCTTTACCGATGACAATACCGATGAAATCTGTACTTGGTTTGGTTTTGAGCATGATATTGCCTTGCCAACCCACGGTTTTTTGATTCAACAACCGAGTTTTACGAGTATTCAAGCCATCGAAGACGTAGAAGCAGTCATTCTGAAACGTGGCGATTTAGAAAATCTTTACCAAAAATACCACGAACTCGAACGAGTCGGCAGAATATTGGCCGAAATGTACCTGATTCAGAACGAAGAAAATCGGATTATTCTGCAAACCTACAACGCCAAACAGAAATACGAATTTCTCATCAAAAAACACCCTGAAACGATTCAGAGGATTCCGCTCAGTTATATGTAAAAATCCGTCTCTATCAGCAATATTTGACATTTATCAAATGTATTATTTTGATAAAATATTGACTTTTGTGAATAAATTCAGAAAACCGAATTATTTAACCCTCTTTGATATGAAAAAACTACTTATCCTGACCTCGTGCTTGCTATCGGCAAGTATTGCGTGGGGACAATCATCGCCACAAAAGAAAATACAAACGCAGTTTATCATGGCCGAAGACGGCTCGACTGTCGAACTCGACGAAGGCACTTTCATTTTTACGGCGAGCCTTTCGATGGAGGGCAAAAAAGGCATTACCATCAAAGGTAAAGGCAAAGACAAAACCGTTTTGGTCTTTAAAGGACAAACCGAAGGAGCCGAAGGAATCAGGGTATCAAATGCAGAAAATATTACGATTGCCGACTTGACCGTTCAAGATTCAAAAGGCGATGCCATCAAAACCATGAACGTCAACGGGATTACATTCAAGAATGTCAAAACTGAATGGACTGGCAAACCCAAAAAAGAAAACGGGGCGTATGGATTATATCCGGTGCAGTGCGATAATGTTTTGATTGATGGTTGCGAAGCCATCGGGGCATCCGATGCCGGAATTTATGTAGGTCAAAGCCGCAACATCATCGTTCGGAATTCGAGAGCATACCATAACGTAGCGGGTATCGAGATTGAAAACTCTATCAATGCCGATGTTTATGACAATGAAGCAACCGAAAATACGGGCGGAATCTTGGTTTTTGATTTACCCGATTTGGTTCAGAAAAAAGGCGGAAATGTGCGGACAATGTTCATCATAATAATTACCCAAATTTTGCTCCCGAAGCCAACACTGTGGGTAAAGTGCCCGATGGCACTGGCATCTTGATTTTGGCAACAAACAACGTAGAAGTATTTGATAATCAGATAATTAACAATAAAACAGTCGGTACGGGCGTAATCAGTTATTACATGACCGAGACACCAATCAAAGACAAAGAATATTATCCGTATTCGACCCAAATCTACATCCACGATAACACCTATGAGCGTGAGCCTGTACGTACAACCTCACGCCGCCGCATGGGTAAAATGTATCGTTTTAAATTGAAGTTTGGGACGGCTGTTCCGCACATTCAGTGGGACGGAATCGCCGATAAGAATAATCCTGCGACAGTTTTGTGCATCAAAAACAACAAAAATGGCTCGTTTGCCAATCTCGATGCCGAAAATGATTTCAAGAACGTAAGCC
>JALOLV010000231.1 GCA_025455785.1 Spirosomataceae bacterium
GCCGGAATCGTCATCATCATTTTTAGACCCTACAAAATTGGAGATTGGGTCGAAATCCAAGATAAATTCGGAAAAGTCGAACAAATTCAGATTTTCAATACAGTTATCGTTACGCCCGGTAACAAAACGATGGTAGTACCCAACGGAAAGGTCATTGATGGAATCATCACGAATTACTCTGAGAAAGGCAGCATCCGTCTCGAACTCAATCTAACGATTCCGTACGAGCAATCGTACCCACAAGTTGAGCAGCTACTCCATGCTGTTTTGGAGCAAAATAAGTATGTCTTGAAAGACCCAAAGCCTATTTTGGGAATCAACGAATACCACGCGAATGGATTGATAATCCGAATGCGGCCTTCGATAGACCCCATGAATTACTGGGAGGCAACGCATTCAATCTATGCCGATATTAAGATTGGACTCAACCAATTGGGCATCAAACATCCGTATCCAGATGGGTTGTTCTTGGCAGATATTAGTGAATAAAAAATGGTTAAGGAAAAAATAAATCTCAGCAGTGTAAAAGGTAATTTATCCACCTAAACCATTGATTATGAACAGCTTATTCACTAATTCGCTCATTCACTAATTTAATGTTATATCTCCATCAACCGTTTCAGATTATCATGGAACGAAACCCCCGTTTCGAGTTTTGACTGTTTTTGGTCGTTCATCACGACTAAGTATTTGCCGTTGAAATAACGTTCTAATTCTTTGATTTTCATCGAATTAACAATGCACGAACGACTGATTCGGATAAAACTATCGGGTAGTTTTTCTTCGAGATTAGCAATCGTATAATTGGTGATATACTGCTTGCCGTCGGTCGTATTCAGAAAAACGTACTTTTCTTCGGCCTGAAAATTCGAGATTTCGTTAAAGGCAATAAACAGAATTTTATCGCCGCTTTTTACACTAATCGAATGGATTTCTTTCTTGGGTTTTATTTGCTCAAACAACCCCATAATGCTCGAAGGCGACAATTTAACTTGCTGATTATCAGTTATTTTTTTGAGTTTCTGAACTGTTTTTTCTAAGCGTTCTTTTTCGATAGGTTTCAGCAAATAATCAATTGAGTTTTCTTCAAATGCCTTGATAGCAAACTGGTCGAATGCCGTAACGAAAACCACCAACGGCATGTATTCGAGCTTAGACAACATCTCAAAGCCCGAAAGAAGCGGCATTTCTATATCGAGAAAAATCAAATCAGGCTTATTCAATTCGATTTTTTCGAGTCCTTCTTGCCCATTCGAGGCAACATCAACTATCTCAAAAGTATCGGCATATTCGCCTAAAAGCCTTTTCAAACGGCTGATAGCTATGGGCTCATCATCTATGAGTATGGTCTTGAAATTCATTGGTCTTGGAGAACGGGTTTCCAACCCGTTCATTGAGTTTTAATTTTGTAAAATTGAGGTTCCGAAACCTCATCATTGGGGGTTCGAGATAGGAATCTCGAACCAGCCCCGACTACCCATTCGGCAAAGTAATGATTACTGCTTTTTCGGGTTCGTTCTCTATCTCAAAAGTTGCTTTATCGCCATAAACAATCTTTAGTTTCTCTCTGATACTTCGCAACCCGAATCCCCCACCCAAAAATTCATCAAAAACAGGTCCGTTATCATGAATTTTGATAACAATATCATCCAAAAACTGAGCTATTTTTACGGTAATCTCTCCATCTACCGCAATTTTCGAGATACCGTGCTTGATGGCGTTTTCGACCAATGGTTGAAGCAAAAATCTCGGAATTTTAGTATTCATTACCCCTTCTTCGCAATCGATTTCGTATCGTAGGCGTTTGCCAAAACGCACTTGTTCGATAGCCAAATACGATTTTATAACCTCCAGTTCGCTGGCGATAGTATGAAAACTCTCTTCGGTTCGTCCTGTTGTATATCTAAAGAGTTTCGATAACTGAATCGTCATTTCTTCGGCTTTATCGGGGTTTTCGTGGATAAGCCCCGCGATGCTATTGAGCGAATTATACAAAAAATGAGGGTTGATTCGGGCTTCTAAAGCATCGAGCTGAGCTTTTGATTTGAGTTTTTCGAGATTCAATAATTGATATTCTTGTTCCGAAATCTTGCGGGTAATATTTCGGGTTTGTTGCCAATAATAATAGTATGCACACGAAACAATGTATGGCAAAATCGAATAAAAGAAGCTGACATTGTTTTGGTTGTTACTGATTAGCCTTCGGTCAACGTGTTGCCAGTAACCTATCCAAACAAAAACCTGAAAAATATTGACATAAATAGCCGTAAACGCAATCAGAATTAAATACTTTGCCCATTTAGAATAAACTCGGTTTTCGGCGGTGTAAGTAAAAGTGTAAAAAGCAGCTACAACCCCCAGCGTATTAGCAATATTTGAAAAGAAAATAGCCTTGTAAATGACAGCAATCGGACTTTGTGGATTGATTAACTCAAAAGTAAAATAGACGATTCCGTTTAAACCGTAATTGAGTAATAATGAAAACAAAAAGGTGACAATCAGATTATCGGTATCGAATTTTGATGATAGTGTTTGTGTAGATTCAGATTTGGCTGGCTTAGATTTTATATCAGTATTTATGTTTTTTTGCTTATTTGTAGGATTTTCTACCGAATTTTGGGCAATAGTTGCCAATGTCTCTTTTTGTGGGGCTGATTGTTTTGGGGTGATGGGCGATGCAGTGATTGGAGTCGAGGTGGCATAATCAAGCCTGATTTTGCCACCTCCAGTACGAGCCGTGATATGAGCCCCACCGCCATTAAGTTTACCCCTGATTTCTTGTTTGGTGATGTATCCGCTAAAACTATTGAAATACGGATGTTTGATTTTATTGGCCGAGAGTTCAAAATCTAAAGGCGAGTCGAGCGGTAAATACAAATTTATATTACCCCCCGATGTATCAAACCACGCATACTGCCCTAACGACGGAATCTCGGCGGTTATGTTTCCGCCCTTGGTACTTGCTCCGATATTGCCATTCATGTTTTGGAGACGGATATTACCCCCCATCGTCGAGCATTCAAATTCTCCCACCACATCAAAAGCCTGGATATTACCACCCCAAGTGCTGCAATGTACCTTACCGTTTTGCTTCTGAACACTGATATTGCCCCCCTTAGTATCTACCGTAATATCTCCTTCATTTTCAAGTACATAGATTCGTCCGCCCATTGTACTCAACAAAGCATCGCCTTTGCAACGGATGATTTCGACATTACCGCCCATTGTTTTGGCTCTAAAACTGCCTTCTGAGCTTTCTACGTAAAGGTTTCCGCCCCAAGTCGAAAAAGTATGATTGCCTTTCAACCTTTTTAGCGAGACATTCCCACCGTAAGTTTTGGTCGATGAATTGATTGTACTCGGAAGATAAATCCGAAACGAAGTATTTTGAAAATTAACCCAATTATAAGGATGAAAATAGTTTGGCTTTGAATAAATATTCAGCGAATCGCCCACAACCTCCATCGAAAAATTAAAAATTTCGGGGTCGAAACCTGTAACCGGTTCACTGATAAAGAATAACGAAACTATGCTCCGTACCGTCGCAAAAACCTCGACTTTAATCGTATTTTCTTCATGCCCGATTAGCTCAATATCACCTGCGAATGTTTGAAGTTGGAGGTTTTTGAGGCCTTCAACTCCAAAACTTTTCGATATCGTTGGTTGTATATTCATATATTTCTCAACTTAACACTATATCTGTGAGAGCATCCATTGAGCTGTTGTCATTCCCCAATTTGGGTGAATACTCGATGCTGGCTTAAATTTAGCAAATTGTTCTAATGCTTTCTCCAAAACCGGCTTTGCTTTTTGTTTACCGCCACCGTATGCTTCGGGAGTAAAAAATAAACCCTGTGCTTCAAACAAAGTAACCCGAGGATTATCGGCATTGATTTTTTTAGCAACTCCAGTCGCTTTGCCAGCCAATGCTCCGTATTTTTGCCACCTGTCTTGCGGACTAACAGCCATTCTGGCACTCGCTAAATTGGCTCTTAAAATTTCGACCTCCTCATTGTCTTTTATCAATTTATCGATAGCCTCCATAAAACCATCGGCTTTATCAAGCAAAAGGTCTTTTTTTGCTGCTTCTTTTTCGGTGTAAGAATCCATCAAGTAGCAATACGCAACCCAATAATTTGGCAACCACTCTGTTTTTTCGGTGGCCGCAATGCGTTCCATTTTATTGGCCAATGGCTGCAATGGTGTTCCGAATTGCGTTGCCTGAATCTCATTCACTAAACCTTCCATCGCTTTTGAGTAAGCAGGATTTTGGGCGAATGTTCCCGAATAACGAATCACTAAAATTGTGATAATCAATAAGATACGTTTCATTTTATTAAAGTTTAAAAGTTTTATAGTTTAAATGTTTCAAGTTTTTTTGATTTAGAATACTTCTGTGCTTTGACCATTAATCAAAGTCTAATGTAGCCTCTTTGGGTTTTCTATCGAGTTTACCGATGCTCCACGACACACCGCAGAAGAAAGTTCGATAAACGGCTGGTCGAACCTCAAAACGCTGTTTTCCATCGGCCGAGTAACGGTAGCCAAATACATTCTTACGCCCCAATACATTATCGACTGCCATGTAAAATACCCAAAACTGGTTTTTTACTTGTCTGATATAGCTACTCGTAAAGCTAAGATTCTGGAACGACGGGGTCATTTCGGGATTCTTCAATTCATCGCCATAAGCATAAATTGGGCGTCCGGATGTAACGGTGTAAGTCGCTCCAAAATTCAGCCCCAGCTCAGGCAAAAACTGCTTGTAAACCATACTAAAATTGTGTTTTGAAGCAAACATCGGCATTACCTGAGTTTGGTAATTCCTGAATTTACGCTCGGTATCCAAAAACGAATACGTCACCCACAAATCAGCATTTTTGATTGATTTTTTATCTCTGAAAAACACATCAAACCCATTGGCGTAGCCTTTGCCCGAATTATCCAAAGTTCCTGTCGGAAAACGATACGGATTGGGGTCGAAGAAAGGCGTTTTTTCAACCACCAAATGATTATACTTTTTGGCAAAAGCTTCAATCCTGAACGTACGGTCGTTTTTGATTCGTTGGTAATTCAGAATCAGATGGTCGGCTAATTCAAAATTTAAGTTTTGATTGAGGTATAAATAATTCTTCTCTGGGGTCTGATAAAACCTACCCGCTGCCAACGAAACCTGCGAATACTGCCCCGTTTTTTGTGCCAAAGAGATTCGTGGAGCAAGATTGTAGCGGTCAATCACGCTGGTGTATTCGCCACGCAAACCTAATCTTACGGCCAATTTCGGCGAGGCATAAAACTCAGTTTCGGCAAAAATAGCCGAATAATTATCTCTTAAATTAAGATTAAATTGGTTGTAGATATTACCCAGCCGGATAGCGTGAACCTCTGCCCCAAAACTAACGGTATTCGATTTTTCGCTACCAAA
>JALOLV010000232.1 GCA_025455785.1 Spirosomataceae bacterium
GAATCGAAAAATACCAATTAGCGTGGCTCGAAGACATGATTCCGTGGTTTTATACCGACCAATGGAAACAAATCTCGGATGCAGTTGATACCCCTACCCTAACGGGCGAAGATATTTTCTTGAAAGAGGAGTTTATCAAACTTATCAATGCTCGGGCGGTTGATATGATTCAGCCCGATTTGGCAAGCTCAGGCGGACTTATCGAAACCAAAAAAATCGGTGATTATGCCGAAGAACACGGTATCCCGATGGCAATGCACTTTGCCGGTACGCCAGTAAGTTTCATGGCCAATGTGCATTGTGCGGCCGCAACCGAAAACTTCGTGGCACTCGAACACCACAGCTTTGACGTTCCGTGGTGGGAAGACCTCGTAACGGGTATCGAAAAACCAATCTACAAAGACGGATTTGTGAAAGTACCCGAAAAACCGGGCTTAGGTGTCGAATTGAACGAAAAGGTCGTGAAAGAACACCTCCAAACTGGCGAATTGTACTTTGCACCAACCACCGAATGGGATAAGGTAGATTCGTGGGATAGAACTTGGAGTTAATTGGGTCTAAGGTTTGAAGTTCAAGGTTTAAAATTGAACTTCAAACTTCTAACCTTAAATTTTGAACCTTGAACTTTGAACACGTAACTTTGAACCCTGAATAATAACCTTGATATTTACAAAATGCAAATCGGAATAATCGGATTAGGAAAAATGGGCTATAATCTGGCCCTAAATTTACGGAATAATGGCTATGAAGTGATTGCTCACGATGTCAATGCCGATTTTGTAAATAATATTAGTGAAGAAGGCGGTATTGATGCTGCTTATTCATTAGAATCTTTTTGTCAAAAACTCAATGGTCGCAAGGTTGTTTGGTTAATGGTGCCAGCGGGCGAAATTGTGGATGGTGTCATCCAGAATTTACTACCTTTTTTGAGCGAAAACGATATTGTAATCGATGGCGGCAATTCGCACTACAAAGAGTCTATCAGACGATACCAAACACTTAAAGATAAGGGCATCAATTACCTCGATTGCGGCACAAGTGGCGGCACGAGCGGGGCATTGAATGGTGCTTGCACGATGGTCGGTGGCGATGCCGAAGTTTTTGCTTACGTAGAGCGAGTTTTTAAGGATATTTCGGTCGAAAACGGCTACCTCTACGCTGGCAAAGCAGGTAGCGGGCATTTTGTCAAGATGGTACACAACGGTATCGAATACGGCATGATGCAGGCCATCGCCGAAGGCTTTGAAGTATTCCAGAAGTCTGATTTTGATATTGATTATCAAGCAGTTGCAAAATTGTTCAATCACGGCTCGGTGATTCGTGGCTGGTTGATGGAACTAACCGAAAACGCATTCAGCAAAGACTCTAAACTCGATGGCATCAAGGGTATTATGCACTCATCGGGCGAAGGTAAATGGACGCTCGAAACCGCCCTCGATTTGGGCGTTGCAACACCAGTTATCGCCCTTTCGTTGATGATGCGTTATCGCTCGCAGCAAGAAGACACATTCTCGGGCAAAGTAGTGGCGGCACTTCGTAACGAATTTGGCGGTCATGCGGTCGAAAAAAACGAAGTAACCATCTGAGCAATAAAAAACGTGATATAAGGCCTGAATCACTTATATCACGTCTAAAATATTTTGGTAAAACCTGCAACTTTACTCTCCTCAAAATCCTTTCCCGAATACGTATCCGAGACCCAAGTTGGCCCTAAAAAGCCCTAAATCGAAGTTTTTGTTTGAATACGGCGAAAGTTCAAAGGCTAATTGAAGGCGTGGGATTTTCACAATTGGCGATGCCCGAACCCCAACACTCAAGAAATATCCTTCGAGTGGATTTTGCTTTTCGGGGTCGTCTTGCGTAAAATAATTGATAAAATTAAAGCGAACTCCTGCTCCAACATAAAACTTTGCTCGCTCTCCTTTGGTTACATTAAACATCGGCGAAACCTCAGTACTCAACGAAGAGAAATAAGAATTCATCTGAAAACGCATATCGCCCCAAACCACTCGGTTAGGATTGGTCGCAACCGATAATGTTGATGTCCACGGATAGAACGTTACCGCCTGACCGTAAACCGACTGAAAAGCAACAAACAAAATCAACAGAGATAAAGTTTTTCTCATTTATAGATTGGTATTTAGATTATGATGCGAAAATACAGCAAGAATTTGGGAAAATCTACCAAACCCTATACATTTGAGCAATACAACGCTCAATCAGCTTTTTTCATTCTACAAAAAAGACTTGCCACAGATATGACCCGATTCCTTTTTCTGATATTAGTATCAATTCAGGTTTTTGCCCAAGATTCATCAAAAACCACAAAACCCAAAACCTATACAATAAAGCAACTCGCTGGCGAATGGGTAAAAGAAGAAATCAGAATGAAAGACGGTAGTAAACTATACAATAATCCACTCAATGAGTCTTCTCTACGGTATATTTTTCAATCCGAAGATTCGGTAAAAATTGTTTATGATGGTCGCAGTGGCAATGTCCCGTTTACCCTAAATGGCAATAAGCTCGTCATAAATAGTTTACCTTTGATTATCAATTACTTAGACGAAAACAGGCTCATCCTCGACGAAGATAAAGATACATTGGGCATACAAATCAGGCTTGTCAGTGCCAAAATTCACAATCTTGGTTTTACGCCCCAAACCTACATTACTCAAGGCAATGATACTATTTATGTGGCCGAACGAAATTATTTAGAGCCTTCGTTTAGGAATCCGGCTAACGGGCCGATGGAAGTTATTTCTCAGAACTTTACTTATCCCGAATACCGAACCGATGATTTCTTTGCTCGATTTATTGTAACAAATACTGGCGAAGTAAAAGGGATTAAGATTCTAAAAAGTACCAACGAAAAATTTAACACAAGACTGGTAAAAGCCATTAAAAAGACCGAAGGTATGTGGGAGCCCGCCACTTGGGAGGGGCGTCGGGTAAATGTAGAAATGAAAATGCGTTTTGATATGGGTTGGAGCCAGAAAATGGCAGCCAGAAACCCTAAAAATATTGATAGTACACAAATAAAAATCGACTTATCTGATAATTATCTGATGGAGGGCAACTACTATGCCGAAAACAAAAATTATAAACAGGCTCTACGTTCTTACAATTTAAGTATTCAGAATAACCCTCTCAACGTAGAAGTTTACTACAAACGAGCAGCTATTTTTGCTATAACCAAACAAAACGATAAAATGTGTGAAGACCTCAAACACCTAAGAGACCTCGAACAAAAAAGAGGAACAGAACTTTACCAAAAATATTGTGAGAAAAAAGAATGATATAATTATCACGAAAAAATCCCGACATCCATAATATCCGAAACCCGATTGGCGTTTTCTTCATCGACAATTTTATTAATGTCTTTGATGACCTCTAAAAATATTGCCAATTTATCGGCAGGTATTACCTCTTGGATTTTTTTATTAAACAAAATAACTCCTTCACGAGCAAAAGCACGTTTTTTGCGTCCTTCTTCGGTTAGATAAACCCTCACAAAACGTTTGTCGTCGGCATCAATTTCTCGGTAAATCCAGCCTTTTTCTTCGAGTGTTTTGAGCATACGAGTCAGGCTTCGAGGCTCCATTCCAATCGAAGGACCAATCTTAGTGGCAGGTGTGCCTTTTTCGGTATCAATATTTAGTAATACATAGCCAATCGCCATCGTCATATCAAACTGACCTGCATAATTATTATACATCCGAGATATACTATGCCAAGCCCATTTGATATGAAAATCTATTGTTTTTTCCTTTCTCATACTGCTTTTTGCTCAATAGAGGTGTTGCTTTTTTATGACTAAACAAAAGTAGTACCTAAACGAATATTATGCAAGCATACTATCGAAGATTGTAAGATTATATTTAATTTTTGAATGGCTTCTTGTTTACTCTTCATGCCACTCTTGGATGCTCTGTGTAAGCGTTTTATAAACTTTATATAAATCTTCATCGGCCGATAAATACCCCAGATGCCGCTTGATGGTCGAGGTATCGCCCCGCACGGCTGGCCCGGTTTGCACATCGGCGGGGTGTTCAACGCCGAGTCCTTTACGGATGGTTTCACGGATGATGGGTTTGAGTAATTCAAAATCAAGGCCTTCTTTATCCAAGATATGTCTCGATAAGCCCAGTAAATGATTGGTAAAATTACAAGCAAAAACCGCCCCAATGTGCAGCACTTTTCGCTCATCGGAACTCACCAAATAAACCGTTTTGCTCATTTGTTGAGCCAATTTTACGAGCATTTCTCTGACCGCTGGATTATAAGATTCGATACAAAACGGAACGGTCTGAATATCGAGCCGCACGCCCATCGTAAAGGTCATTAACGGATAAAAAACCGCACATTCGACGGGCAAATCGTGGTTTAACTCCATTAATTCTACCAAATCATTCAGCGATTTTGTACCCGAAGTATGAGCCAAGATGGCGTTTTCGGGCAATACAAGTTTTGAACATACTTCGGGGATTGCATTATCCGAAACACTCAATATAAACAAATCGGCATCGCTCTCCGAAAAATCAAGTTCATTCAGTGGCTTAGCATTATACAAAAATGAGGTCAAGTACTTGGCCTTTTTTATATCGCGGCTAAATACTTCGACGACACTATGTCCAGCGTTTTCGAGTGCAAGTCCGAGATGCCAAGCGACATTCCCCGCACCAATCAAAGAGATTTTCATATCTCAATATTCAAATCGTTTTTATCATTCAACACACCGCAAATATACCATTCACAAGTAAAATTCATCCTTTTGCATAAAAAAAATACAAAATTGAACAAAGCAGAAAGTATTTCAGTTGTGAATTGTAGCACGACTTTAAAGTTGTGTTCTCTCCATCATTTGTTTTGAAATAGACCTTTTTATGAATTCGATTGTTAGATTTTTACTCTTCGCAGTAGTTTTTATTTTGATTGATATCTACGTTTGGCAGGCCATCCGATTAGTGATTAAAGGTTCATCAATCAACGTTCAGCGAATCACAAGCTACGTTTTTTGGGGAATCACCGCTATCTCAATAGCCATTATGTTTATTGGTTTTGTGATGCAGCCCCCCGCAGTTACTTACAAAATGCGTACGGTCATGGCGGCCATTGTTTTTATCGTATATATATCTAAGTTAATAGTCGTACTGTTTATGTTTGTGGATGAAATTATCAGGTTGTTTAAATGGGTAATCAGTTTATTCCAAAGTCCCGAAACGCAGCCAATTACAACGAATCAAACCCTCGAACCAGCCGTAGAAAGCAACAAAATTACTCGCTCCGAATTCCTAACCAAAACGGCTTTGGCTGTTGGTGGATTAAACCTCGGAGCAATGTCTTGGGGAATCATCTCGGGGGCTCACGATTACCGAATCCATCGTGTAACGGTTCGTTTGAAGAATCTGAAGCAATTCGACGGAATCCGAATCGCCCAACTCTCGGATATTCACTCGGGGTCGTTTTTCAATAAAACTGCCGTAAAAGGCGGTGTAGAAATGCTATTGGCCGAAAAACCCGATTTGGTTTTCTTTACGGGTGACTTGGTGAATAACGAAGCTGGCGAAGTAAAAGATTATATCAATATTTTTGATAAAGTGAAAGCTCCGCTGGGTGTTTTCTCGACGCTCGGTAATCACGACTACGGCGATTATATCCAGTGGGAATCGGCTCAGAAGAAGGCTCAAAACCTTCAAGATTTGATAAAATCGCATAAAATTATGGGCTGGGATATTCTTGCCAAATACGGAAACCTCGAAAAAACCATGCAAGGCACCGACGAATACCCCGTAAAACTACTCCTTTCGCACGACCCAAGCCATTGGCGAAACCAAGTTTTGGGAAAAACCGACATTGATGTAGCGTTTGCAGGTCATACCCACGGAATGCAGTATGGTGTCGAAATCGGCGATTTCAAATGGAGTCCGGTGCAATTTAGGTATAAAGAATGGGCTGGGTTATACAGCGAAGGAAACCAAAATCTCTATGTAAACCGTGGCTTTGGCTACATTGGTTATCCGGGGCGTGTAGGAATCCTACCCGAAATCACGATTATGGAATTGAAAAGTGCTTAAAATAAAACAACGGCACATCTTCTCAGAGATGTGCCGTTGTTTTTAGAATTATAGCAATCTTCCATTATTTTTATGCTGAATAATGCCTCAAAATAAGTCAAATATTCGGCTTTTGTGCCACCAAATGGTGGTCCTCCGATAAATTCACGGTTAAACATCACTCCTACCAGTTTACCATTTGGTTTTAGTAATTCGTACATTTTATTGGCGTACTGGCTTCGTAAATCGGGGTTAATCGCACAAAAAAACGTTTGCTCAATAATCAAATCGTATTGGGCTTGGTGTTCAAAAAAATCTTGGTGAATCACCCGACAAAGACCTTTTTGCATGTATTCGTTCAATTCATTTTTGAGTTTTTCGACCAAAACCTCCGAAATATCAATCAATGTAACATCCGTAAAACCATTCTCTAAAAGATATTTTGCCTCGTGGGCATTGCCACATCCCGGTATCAGAATCTTGATGGATTTATCGTTCAATTGCTCAAAATAAGCCTTTAGAGGCAGAGCAACATTGCCAATATCCCAACCTGTCAGATTCGATTTGTACCGACTACTCCAATAATTATCGTCTAAATTTTCTTTCATTTTTAGATTCTTTTATTAATTTCAACCAAATTTAAAAAAGTTTAATTCCGACATGTAACTTTCTTACAGCAGCTGCGTCTTAAATTTATACAAAACAAGTTTTGCTGAAAAATATTCAAGATAAATTAAAAAGTAGCGATACTTTTTAGTGGTTAGGTGATAGAACAAACCCCGTATTTTCGGGGTTTTGTTT
>JALOLV010000233.1 GCA_025455785.1 Spirosomataceae bacterium
AATCATTTAGCTCTCAAAAACCGTAAATTATGGATTTGGGGCGATAGGTTGATTGACGGAAAAACAACCGGAATGGGTATGTGGGAGGCCAGTTTTAATAACACGCACCGAGCCATTGACCTTATTAATAAAAGCGTTGTAATCTGCGATTGGCACTACGAACGCCCCGACCAAACGGCCGTTTATTTTGCCATGAAAGGCTTTAATGTAATCACTTGTCCGTGGCGAATGCCGAGTGTAGCAGTCGAACAGACCAAAGATATGATTCGTTTTCGTAAAAATGCCACGTCCGAAATGAAACCACGCTACCAAGGAATGATGCAAACGATTTGGTCGGGCGTTAGCTCGTTTTTAACTGATTTTTATGCCGATAAGGTGGACGAAAAGGGGTATTCTCAAGCCAGATGCTTTAAAGCAATGTTTGATGAAATCAATAAATCGAATTGAGTTACTAATAAATTTAAGAGGTTAAATTTAAACTGCCTGATTACTTAAATTTAGCCTCTTAAATCTTTCTAAGAAATGACATTTGTTATCTTATGATTCCGATATAAAAATCACTTGGTCCACCTTGGGTTTTTGATGTGCTTGTAAAATTACAAATTCTAATCAACACATTACCGGCTGTACTTACTCTGGCATAGGCAATTATCAACCCTTCGGTTATACCAACTTCTGGAGAACAACTTACTGCCGAATCAATAGCGGCATTTGCAACACCTACAATTTGTGATTCACAGGTATTTGCAGCAACCGTAAAAGTTGGCAAACTGACTTTTACTTTAATGATTTCATTGAGCGGCGAGCCGTTATTTCCGATGATAACTTTGCCACCACCACCTGCTAAATAAACATTTCCAGAAGAATTATTATTTATAAAAATACTACTATTACCCGAAACATCAATTTCATTACTATCGAAAAGCATATCAGTTGCCCCATTTGAGATTTTTACAGTAGCATCGGTACCATTGTTTTCTTGCGTACCCACTATGTGCATGCGTGACTCTGGAGAAGTTGTTCCTATTCCCACAAAACCATTATTTCTGATTCTCATTCTTTCAGTAATTGTTGTAGTCCCGTTGAGTGTCGTAGAAAAAGTAATTCTTGTTCCGTTGGCAGTAGAGGTGAAATTTTCATCAGCAGACATTGTTATACGAGCATTATCTCCAAAAAAAGACGTACCATTATATCCTCTTCCACTAAAAGAGGTGAGATTATCTCCATTGAAAGTCGCAGTCGGAGAAGAAGATGTACCTCGTGCAAATTTCCCTGCTAAATTTGGTTCAGTACCACCAAATTTGGTTACCAAAACCTCGTCGTTAGAAGATTGTATCAAAACAGAACCATTCTGCGAAAATCCCTGCATTGTTATCAATATTACCAGAAACAATAATGACAAAATAGATACTTTTTTCATGATTATTGAATTAAAAAAAGGTTTATGAATAAATTTATTTAGAAAAATCAACTGTATTTTGATTGAGGATTTTCTTGAGTTTTTACCCCAAAACGATGCCTTTGTAGCAATACGTAGATAAAAAAGTAAAATAATAAATTACCAGAATTAATGAAGTTAATCCAAAAAAACTGGTTGATTTGCACAAAAAATTTATTAAATGGTAAAATTTATCATAACCTTATGTTGGAGGCTAATATTTTTCTACTTTTGAGCGGTATCATAATCAACTGATAAATCTCAAAAAAAATACAACATAATACTAAAAACGTACGTCTTACGTTATATTGCAGATGTCTTGCTGATATTGTGATAATGACAAAACCATATTATTTAGTACTCTTACTGCTAATTTCTGACTCTCTGTTAGCTCAACAGCCCGTTTTTCGCTCGCAATCAATTTCGAGAGGAATCCAGATAGGTGGTGGTCGAAGCAAGTCATTTATACCTAAAAAAGACTCGCAAGAGATTGCTCCAAACCGAAAATTTGCTCCTATTGGTTTGAACATCAAAGTGATTCCGCTTTTTGGTGAATACGAAAAAACCGACTTACAGAAAAAAGAAGACGACGAATTTCTGAAAATGTGCGATGCTAATTTTCAGAATCGTAGCAAAGCGAGTGAATTTTTTGCGGCTCGTGCTTGGGAATACCTCCAAGAAGGGCAAGCCGACACGGCGGTACATCGTTTTAATTTAGCCTATTTGCTCGATGATGAAAACGTCGATGCTTTCTGGGGCTTGGGTGTTGTAGAATACCAAAAAGGACATATCAGAGAAGCCATTGGCTTGATGCAAAGAGGAAACGATGTAAACCAAGACGACCCCGTTTTGATGGTCGATTTGGCCACAATCTACATTTATGCCTATACCATAGACAAAAAAGATAACGATTTGGTAAGTGCGTTTAATCTGCTCGAAAAAGCAATCGAAATACAACCCGAGTCGCAGAATGCGTACAATCAACTAACACTTGCCGAGATTTTGAATGGACAATACGATAACGCTTGGGAGCATTTTCATAAGAGTTACGAAATCGACCCCGAGGGTATCAATCAAGATATTTTGAAGGATTTACTTTCTAAAAAGCCCGACCCAAAAGGGATTTTCAAGAAGTAGTTAAACATAAACAAAACGGCTCAGAAGATGTATTTCTGAGCCGTTTTACATTTGGGTGTTTCAAAACTATCGAAATGTTACTGAGAATTGGAAAACGGCTGAAGCCGTTGAAAATTCATTGATTGATATTTCTGTTAGCCCACAACTTAAGTTGTGGATTGAAATCATGAATGATTCGAGCAAATCGTTTTAACGATTTTTGGAGTCTGTGCATTTATGATAGTTTTGTTGTCAAATTTTACATTTGAAACAACGGATAATCGGCCATCCAAGAATTTACTTCTTTACGAACTTCGGCAATCACCGATGCGTTTTCGTGATTCATCAAAACTTTATCTATCAAATCTACCACACGAACCATATCGGCTTCGAGTAAGCCTCTCGTAGTCATGGCAGCCGTGCCGACACGCATCCCCGATGTTACCATAGCCGAGCGGTCATCAAAAGGTACCATGTTTTTATTGACCGTAATATCGGCTTGAATCAATGTATTCTCGGCGATTTTTCCGGTTAAGCCTTTTGAGCGTAAATCAATCAGCATCAAGTGGTTATCTGTACCGTCCGAGATGATTTTGTATCCACGATTCACAAATTCGTCTGCCATTGCTTTGGCGTTTTTCTGAACCTGTACGGCATAATTGTAGAAATTTTCGGTCAAAGCCTCGCCAAATGCAATAGCTTTTGCAGCGATGATATGCTCAAGTGGGCCACCTTGCGTACCCGGGAATACGCCAGAATCGAGCAACGAAGACATCATTCTGATTTCGCCTTTTGGAGTCGTGATTCCGAACGGATTCGGGAAATCATGACGCATCATAATCACACCACCACGCGTACCACGAAGGGTTTTGTGTGTTGTGGTTGTTACGATATGGCAATGGTCAAATGGGTCATTCAATAATCCTTTGGCAACCAAACCTGCTGGGTGCGAAATATCGGCCAAAAGTAACGCTCCGATTGAATCGGCAATTTGACGAAGACGGGCGTAGTCCCAATCACGAGAATAAGCCGATGCACCGCAAATAATCAATTTTGGTTTTTCTTGGAGAGCCGTTTGCTCTACTTTATCCCAATCAATCAAGCCAGTTTCTTGCTCAACACCATAGAAAAATGGCTGGAAATATTTACCCGAAATATTCACTGGCGAACCGTGCGAAAGGTGTCCACCGTGCGAAAGATTAAATCCTAAAATTTTATCGCCCGGCTGAAGACACGCCAAGAAAACCGCCATATTTGCTTGAGCCCCAGAGTGCGGCTGAACGTTTGCCCACGAAAGGTTAAAAAGTTGTTTCAGGCGGTCAATCGCAATTTGCTCTACTTGGTCGACTACTTCACAACCACCATAATAACGCTTGCCGGGTAAGCCTTCGGCATATTTGTTTGTCAAGACACTTCCTGCGGCTTCCATTACTTGTGGCGAAACAAAGTTTTCAGAAGCGATTAGCTCAATACCATGCAATTGTCGTTCGTTTTCTTTCTGAATCAAATTGAAGATTTCAGTGTCACGATAAATTGTAGTAGAAACCATAAATAGATTTGCGATTTATATTGTACGATTAGATTACAAATTTAATTTCAATTTTTTAAAACATTGGTAATTATTTGATAATAAGCAGATTCGTACAATTTTTTCGTGGTTTTGTAATATAATCCACCTTGAAAGATTAAAGAAATGGATATTACAAATCGAATTATATACCTGAAAATAAGTAAGTTAGCTTTATAAGCTACTAATATTAAATTTCTCTTGTTTGTTATACAAGATTAATAATCGAATAATAAAATAGCTAAATTTAACTTGTATTAAAGTGTTTGACACCCAATTTTGTATCATAATTTTTAAACAATAAAACATCAAAATACTATGAAATTTACAAGAAAAGCATCGGCCAATTGGAAAGGTACAGGCAAAGAAGGCGTTGGAACGGTCTCGACCGAAAGCACAACGCTCCATAACGCACAGGTTTCGTTTAAAACTCGTTTTGCCGATGGTGTTGGCACAAACCCCGAAGAGCTTATCGGAGCGGCACATGCGAGCTGTTTCTCAATGAAGTTGAGTTTTGTATTGAATGAAGCTGGTTTTACTGCCGAAAACATCGATACGGTTGCCAAAGTTACTTTTGAAGACGGAGCAATCACAACCATCACTTTAGATTTAACAGCTACGATTCCGGGGATTTCAGAAGAGCAGTTTCAGGCAGCGGCTCAAAATGCCAAAGAAAATTGCCCTATTTCAAAATCCTTGAAAGCCGAAATCCTCTTGAATGCGGCATTGGTGTAATATCGAGAATAAGTGTAATTATGATAATTGTCATTTTGGAATTGAGCTTAAAACAATAGCTTTGGCTATCGACCATCAAACCCCTCAAACCAAAATGACAAGTTTTAGAGTAAGACCCAAATTTAAGATTACATCCGAAAAACCCGTTCGTGAATTAGTAGATTTAATCAACCGAAAACTCGACGGCAATACGAGTGTACCTGTCGAAGGTAAGGTTTTTCATACGCACGGCTTGTTTCGTATCACGCCTGAGCAGCAGCACTACTGGTCGCCGCAGTTGAATATTTCTTTTGAAGAAACCGACGAACACAAAACGATTATCAGAGGAATGTACGGGCCGCATCCGAGTGTTTGGGCATTTTTTTTGATGGGTTATGCACTACTCGGAATCGGGATTTTGGCAATTTCTTTACTGGGATTGGTCCGAATGAGCCTAAAACTTGACTCTTCTATTCTTTGGATTCTACCGTTTTTGGTTGGCGGACTCGTTGTTTTATGGTTTTTGGCCCAAACGGGGCAGAAAGTTGGCGTCGAGCAGAC
>JALOLV010000234.1 GCA_025455785.1 Spirosomataceae bacterium
ATTGAATCCTCAATAAGGTATTTTTTTCCAGCCAATTCACGTTCATTAATTAAAATTTTCTTTACAAAATTTTTGTAAACTTCATTTTGAGGAACATGGGTTTTAATTGTGATATTAGCTCCGTTACTCGAAATTGAGTTAGTTTCGGATTCCTCATCATCATTTTCAACTGCCTTATAAAGTGATTCGGTTGGAGTAAAAAATAATTCGTATTTATTGATTCTAAATTTAGGAATCATGGCTTTCATTTGCTCATCTTGAATCCTTTTGTGCATATCAATCTTGAATTCATAATCAATAACCCCTGATTGATTTTGAGCCAACGCAGAAAAAGAATAAAATGTGATAAAAAGATAAAATAGCTTTCTCATTTTTGTTTATGTTTATTTATTAACACCACAAAAGTATTTTAGAAAGAAAAAAGGATGGGTTAATAATTATTGAAATAAGGTTAATTAAGGTTAATGGAAAGATTGAATTAAAAAAGGAAACATAATTTTGTACTGTGAACAAGCAAAAAAGCATAGCCACCCTCCTAATTCTAATCAGCATATTTTTACTGATTGGATTCAATGCCTTTTGGTTGAAAAAAAGCTATGACGAACAAAAAGAGATTTTACAAAAAGAAATAGACAATATATTAGAAAAAACTTATTCAGAATTGCAAGATTCTCTCATTCAAAAACAACTTGCCGGTGTAATAAAACCAAAAATTGAAAAAGTAGAAATACGAAAAAAAATCAAACCTCAACCGCAAAACCGAAACATCGAGGCTATCCCCGAATCATTTATCAGAATGACCTTTGATTCGACAAAAAATGGCTCCGGGCTATTTAATGATTCTTCAAAAGGGAGAATAGTACAGATTTTTCTCTCCAAATCGACAAAAATAAATGACAGTGGTTCCAAAAAAATTGTTTCGAGAGTTTTGTCAAATATCAATGATTTGCCAGTAATTGAGGGGTTTTCGATAAATGTTGATTCAAACGACAAAAAAAACCTTGATAAACAATTACAATTAAAAGGGGTATTTAGCTCAACTCAAATTTCAAGTTTGACAATAAACACTTCTAAAGATTCAATTAAAAAGATACAACAAGAAGTTTTTGAGAAGCCGAATATTTTACCAAAACCCAAACCGACACAAGCTGACATTGTTATTAATCTGAACTTGATAGACATTGATGCAAATGAATTAGAAGCAAAAATAAATGCAAAACTTACCAATGTGAAAGTTCCATTGAAATATAAAGTCATTAAAGCTGATAGTAATTTTGTAGCTCCGCAAAAATCAATGTATTCGAGGTATCCTGTCAGAAAAAAACAAGAAAAATCATATTTTGCATTTAATGAAAACTATCGTTTTTATATAGCAAAAAAGATATTACCCGAAGTTTTATTTTCATTATTACTCATTGCTCTAACGTCGTTGTCATTTGGAATGATTTACCAAAATTTAAAAAAACAAGAAAAATTGGCACAATTAAAAAACGATTTTATCAGCAATGTTACCCATGAACTAAAGACTCCAATCACGACAGTCGGTGTTGCGATTGAGGCCCTCAATAACTTTAATGTTTTAAAATACCCAGACAAAACAAAGGAATACCTTGAAATTTCAAAAAACGAACTCGCTCGGCTCTCATTGATGGTTGACAAGGTTCTGAAAACGGCTATCTTTGAACAGAAAGAGATTGAGTTAAAGTTTGAAAATAATGATTTGAAACAGATTGTGCAGAAAGTTCTTTCTACAATGAAACTTCAATTTGAAAAATATAATGCCCTGATTGAATTTGATTGTAAAGGAGACGATTTCTTGATTGAATCAGATATAATTCACCTGACGAACGTCGTATATAACTTGATTGAAAATGCCCTAAAATACAGCAAAAACCCACAAATCACTATCAATTTAATTGAAGAAAAAGAAACAATAAGTTTGACAGTAATGGATAACGGCTTGGGAATAGCCAAGGAATACCAAAGCAAAGTATTTGATAAATTTTTCAGGGTTCCACAGGGCGACGTTCACGACATTAAAGGCTATGGTTTAGGACTTAGTTATGTAAAATCAGTCGTCGAAAAACACAACGGAACAATTACGGTTGAAAGTGAAATTAATCAAGGGAGTACATTTAAAATTACGCTTTTCAAAGCATGAAAAAGACTAAAATTTTGTATGCCGAAGATGAGCCCTTCTTAGGTAAAATCGTCAAGGAGAGCCTCGAAAGTAGAGATTTTGATGTAAAAATGCTTACAGATGGCAAAGATATTATTGTGGCTTATACTGAATTTAAACCTGAAATTTGTGTGCTTGATGTAATGCTCCCGAGCAAAGATGGTTTCACTGCTGGTAGCGAAATTCGTCAGATAAACCCCTCAATACCAATTATTTATCTTACTGCCAAAACACAAACCGAAGATGTTTTGAAAGGCTTTCAGGCTGGTGGAAATGACTATATTCGCAAGCCTTTTAGCATGGAAGAATTAATAATCAGGATAAATAATTTGTTGGCCTTGACTAATCGCAAAGTTGTTACCACAAATTCAGCTGTAATTATAGGCAAGTTCGAATTTTACCCCCAAAAATACGAATTAAGAAACGGTGAAATCATAAAAAAACTATCGCATCGAGAGTCTGAATTACTGAAAATATTGGTCGAAAATAGAAACTTTACTGTCAACAGGAAAGATATTTTGATGAAAATTTGGGGCGATGACTCATTTTTCAACTCTCGAAATCTGGATGTTTATGTTACAAAACTCCGTGAATATTTTAAGGATGACCCAAATCTTGAAATTATGACAATTAAAGGCGTTGGGTATAATTTTATCTGCGATTAAATAATATTTTCATCTTTGAGTAAATCTTCTGAAATTTGGGTAATAATTACTCCCAAACAAGAAATGACAAACTCTGACATCATTGACTCGCTCGAATTAACGGCAAAACTTTTGGAATTGCACGATAGCGATGACTTTTTGATAAAAACCTACAACAACGCCGCATTTAACCTCGATAAATTTACAGGAGAAATCGCCAATCTGTCATTTAGCGATTTAAACCAGATTCAAGGAGTTGGCAAAATGATGGCAACAAAGATACTTGAAATGGTAAAAGTAGGTGCTTCGAAAGAGCTTGACGAACTACTTAGTAAAACCCCCGAGGGTGTCCTGCAAATGTTCAAAATCAAAGGGATTGGTGCAAAAAAAATCAAAATTATTTGGAAAGAATTAGGAATAGACAACTTAAACGACTTGCAAATTGCTTGTGAAAATGGCTCAATCGCAAAAATCAAAGGTTTTGGCGAAAAAACCCAAGCCAGTATCCTCGAATCTCTCATTTTTGTACAAAGTCAGGCGGGTAAATTAAGAATGGATAAAGCTGAGGTTTTGGCCAATATTATTTTAGAAGAATTAAAAAGAGAATTTCAATCAATAGAAATAACGGGTCAAATCACCCGCAAATCTGAAACGGTGGATAGTATTCAGTTTATTGCTCCTTTTTTAAAAACTCCAAGACAAACCATTGAAAATCAATTATTTACAAAATATCAAGCCGATTCTTCTCCATTCATTTGGCGTGGGAAATTTGCCGATAACCAAATAAACGTCGAAGTCATCCAAGTTTCTGAAAACCAATTTGTTAATAAGAAATTTTTGTATTCTGCGGCTGAAAACCATCTCAAACAGAGAAATCAGAATGGTCAAACCTTAATGGCACTTGCCTCAACATCAGTTTTTAATGACGAAACCCAGATTTATGAGAAGTTTGGAAGCCCTTACATTCTGCCCGAGATGCGTGAAGGTTGGGGTGAATTTGAATGGGTTAAAAATCACCAAAATGAAGAATTAGTAACTTGGGATTCGCTCAAAGGAATCTTGCATAACCACTCTACCTATTCTGACGGCAGACATACTCTCGAACAAATGGTAAATCATTGTAGAGAACTGGGGTTTGAATATTTCGGAATTGCCGACCACTCCCAGTCGGCAGCTTATGCCAATGGTTTGCTGACAAGTAGGGTTTATCAACAACACGAAGAAATTGATAAAATCAACAATAAATTTAAAGAATTGGGCATCAATTTTAAGGTATTGAAAGGGATAGAATCCGATATTTTGGGTGATGGTTCGCTCGATTATCCCGATGAAGTGCTTTCAACTTTTGATTATGTTGTGGCTTCGGTGCATTCAAATCTTAATATGAATATCACAAAAGCAACTGACCGACTTTTAAGGGCAATCGAAAACCCTTACACAACAATCTTAGGGCATCCAACTGGTCGTTTGTTACTTTCGAGACAAGGTTACCCGATTGATTACAAGACAATTATTGATGCTTGTTCAGAAAAAAATGTGGTAATCGAAATCAATGCAAGCCCTTATAGATTGGATTTAGATTGGCGTTGGATTCAATATTGCATCGAGAAAAATGTAATGCTGAGTATAAATCCTGATGCTCACGAAATGGATGGATTTTTAGATATGCACTACGGAGTTGCGGTTGCTCGAAAAGGAGGACTCACAACCAAAATGACATTTAATGCGTTATCATTATCAGAAATTGATAATTATTTGGCAAAAAAACATCCGAAATGAAATTCTGGGTAAAATTACTAATCTTGTTTCCTCTTTTATCTTACTCCCAAATAAGGTTTGATAAAAGAGGAAATAATTGGTATTTTGGCGAAAAAGCTGGCCTTAATTTCAATAGTGGGGCATTGACCAATGGTCAGACCAATCAAAATCAGGGTGGAACTTCGACAATTTCTGATGATAACGGAAATCTCCAGTTTTATTTTGATGGAAATACAATCTGGAATAAATTTCACCGCATTGTTCCGGGTGCAAATAATTTAGGTATTATTGCTAACGGATTTGAAAAAACCTATATCGTTCCAAAACCAGAAGATGAAAATCTGTTCTATTTTTTTAAATTTATTTATCAGAATGGGTCGGCTAATCAATTGGTTTACAGCATATTGGATAAGCGACTTAATACTGGCGAAGGAGGTTTAATTGAAACAAATAAGATTTTGACTGATAAAGTCATCAATAGCATTGAAATCATACGTCATTGTAACCAAAAGTTTTTTTGGATTCTTACTCACGAGTACAACACGAATCGATTTAAATCATTCTTAGTCGATAATAATGGAATTTCGCTGAGTTCGATTAATTCAGATATTGGTTCTAAAAATGGGGGTATTTACAATACATTTAAAATTGGTTCGCAAATAAAGGCATCTCTCGATGGGGGTAAAATAGCACTGGCACAACCAAACCCTATTGTCAATAATCCAAATCTCGAAATTTTTGGTTTTGATAATCAAACTGGCAAGGTTAAATCACAAATTCAGTCTTTTTACATCAGCCAAAACCCATCGA
>JALOLV010000235.1 GCA_025455785.1 Spirosomataceae bacterium
GATTTTAAGAGAATTATCGGATAAATTTTACTTGCAAACCACCATCGACATCTTGATTCCAAACGTCTTGTAGTTTAATTCAAGATTTGTTTCGGTAGAAGTAGTCAATTCATACTCCCAGTTTTTAAGGGTTTGGTATTTGCCTATCACATTCGTAATCAAAATTTTCTTTTTGTCAGACGACAAACTCCAATTGCCTTTGTCGTTGTTGGCTCCGCCTGTTTTTGAGCCTTGTTCCCAAGTACCATCCGATTTGAAAAACTGAGATGCTAATTTACCGTTGCTATCGCACCACCATTTATTTACAATCATTGTTGTTGGGTCGGGGGTGTCATCGGCTTTGGTACAGGCATTTAAGGTGATAAATAAAGCAAATACGAATAATTTTGATAGGTTTTTCATGGTAAGTTTAAAGATTAACTGACGTATAATTCATTTAAGATTTCTAATAATTTACCTCTGCGTCTTCTCGAAATTGGTAGTTCGTACCCGTCTTTCAAATAAATTATTGTACCATCCGAATTGATACTTTTGAGAAAATTCAGGTTAATAATACACGATTTACTACCTCTAAAAAAAGGCAATTCGAGATTCTCTTCATATTTTTTTAAGGTTTTGGCAATCACGAATTTTTTACCTGAGTTCGTAAAAATCTCGCTGTAATTGATATTGCCATTGATACGGATAATTTCTGAGGTATTGAGCTGCCGATGCACTCTTTTACCCATAATTTGTAGTTGATTCATGGCCGTTTAAATGTTTAGTTTTCGGTTGTTTTCCACTGAATTATCGAAATAGCAAAAGTCATAAACCCCAAATTGATTGCGGCATTTGTAGTGTTTCTAAACTTTACTTCAACCTCATTTACTCCCGAAACCCTTGCATATTCGATAACCAGCCCGTCAGTAAGATTGGCTGCTGGCGATACGTTTACACTGTTATAAACACCGCTATTGGTAGCACCATTGATAATAAATGTTTCAACATGACTCGATTGTGCCGCAATAGATGGCAAGTCGGTCATAATGGCTTTATTGATAAAATTATTGATACCCGTACCGTTTACACCAAATCTTACATCTCCGTTTACCTCCAATGTCCTACTTGCCAGAGTTGTTCCCATATTGACCGCAACTTTATTATCGTTATTAATCGACATCGCAATACTATTGCCCGGAACGATATATAGGTTTCGAGAACTATTGATTAATAAATCTACTTCTGAAAATAACAAACTCAGATTAGAACTCGGGATTCCATAAGTAGTGCCTGTCTGGGTGATGTTATTTTTTTGCATTAAAAAGTACCCTCCTCTTGTTCCCAGATTTAACAAGGAATACGCTCCGCCGTAGGTTTCAATGTCAATTCTGGATGAATTATTTTCGTCGTATTGCCTTGTTTTATGAGTAAATAAATCAATAGTTTCATCAGTTTTGAATAACATCTTATCAATATTATTTCTTTTAAAACCGAGTGTAGTATTTTCTCTTTGGTTTAGTAAGGCATTTCCGTCGGCATCAATTCCGAGCCAAAGCCCATCGGTCGATGAATTTGCGGTAGTGGCATTGCTAAATTGCATCTGTACGCCAACATTCCCATTTCTATTTATATGCAGTTCGGTGTTTGGGGTAGCAGTATTTATTCCAACTCGATTGGTGGTAGTATTGAAGGCATTGCTACCAGCACTGTTGGGCATTAATGTAAAACTTTGGGCAAAGCAGTAGCTACTCAGTGCAATAAATGCACCGAAAGTCAGTGTTTTTTTCATGATTTCAAAATTAGTTTACCTTATTCTTAATCTTAGGAATCGTTTTGAGATAGGCATAAATGGCTTTTACTTCATAATCAGAAAGGGAGATATGCGGCTGCATCGGATAACGCAAAACGCCACCATCGGGCTTTTTGCAAAGTTTTACAGCCTCTACAAATTGGGCTTCGGTGTATCTTTTACCAATACCTGTTTCTTCGTCGAATGTAATATTGGCCGATGGAATAATTTGACCTTCGAGATTCGGCATCGGATTGCCACCCCCGTAAAAACCAAGCGAATTTTCGGGATGTATAGGGTCTTGTTTTGAAAAATCTTTAGAATGACAAGCATAACAGGCAATCATATCGTTGGCCACGTATTTACCAAACTCAATTACATTCGTAGAATCTGGAACACGGATAGGCTCGGTACTAATCGGAAGTGGCTTCATGACGGTATTTGTCAATACTTTTAGCAAAAGACTTGGGTCTTGAGCTGGCTGTTTGCCTTTTGTTGCTTGTACCGGAAATCTATCAGAATGCAGGTATGCAATCACCGATTTTACGTCTTCATCGGCCATTCGTGGGAGTTTCGGCATGATTGGCGAGTATTTGCCATTCTTTTTGATACCCGTTTTCAAGAAATACATGATTTCGCCATCGGTCCAGTTGCCGATTCCTTCTTCTTTATCTTGCGTGATATTAAGCGAGTACGCCTTGCCAAATTCGGCAGGTAAATCAAGGATAGCTTTACCAACCAAACGGTTTTCGTTGTTGGCGTGGCAGCCATTGCAAAGCACCGTGGCAATCTTTTCGCCACGGGCTACACGCTCGGGCGTAACTTCTACTTTGAGTGTTTTTATTTGTTCAGGAATGGCAACTTCGTAAGTAGGTACTCCTTTGGCATTAAAATAAATAAGAATGGTACCAATAATTACAACGATTCCTAAAATGATAAAAAGAGCGATTTTTAAAAAGCGTTTCATAGACAATAAAGAGTTTATGTTTTTATAAATATTCGTAGAATATCTGGAAAGTAGAATTGATACGAAGGTTTTTTATCCAGCGGTCTTTATGGATAGGTAACAATTGTGAGATGAAAGGGCATATTGGGTACATCAATTGGAGCATTGGATTGATTGTGGAATCTAACGGCTACGATATTATTCTCTGAAACCCAAGCAAAAGAAATTCCCATTAAACCCATATCATAATCTGGTGAGATAAAGACCGAATTCTTACCTTTTACGATGCCACTTATTGTAAAATCTTGTGTATAAAAACTTCCTGCTTGTATTGTGGGTAAATCAGCCGACAGTGTTGAGGTAACAAATGAAGTAATAGTTGTACCATTTGTACCGAACCGAACATCTCCGTTTACATCAAGAGTTCTTAGCGGATTTGCTACATCATTGATACCTACTTTTTTATTATTTGTGATTGTCATCGCTACGTCGTTTTCCATAGAAAAGATAATCTTGCTGTTGGGGCTACCCGATTTGACATTAAAAAACAGGTTTTCGAGCAAGCTTTCGGTCTCAATTATCCCTGAGTCATCGGCATCTATTCCGGCAATCCTTTCGGCGGTTGGGCCATAGGCCATCATTTCTATACTTTTAGCACTGCTAAAAAGGTTGCTCTGTGCCGCCGCCCTAATGATAGATGTCCCGAATTGACTTTGGAATTGATTAATACAAGCACTCCCGCTGCTAACATTACCATTAATTACATCAATTCCTAAATTCCCCAAGACCAATCTCGGAGGTCCTTCTATGGTGAGCGAAGGCTGCTCAATTCTAAATCTTTCGAGATTATTTAGGCTAAACGATATAGGGTTTGAGCTTCTTTGGTTAAAAATGGCTCTACCTACTGTATCAATACCGACCAAAAGACCATCATTTGCAGTTCGACCCGATACATTATTTGTAAATTGAGCAAAAGTATTTACGGCTCCGTTACGATTTATTTGAAGTTCAAAATTTGGGTTTGCCGTATTGATTCCCAGCCGATTCGCCGTAGTATTCAAAGCACTGCTATTGGTGCTATTGGGCAATATCGTAAAACTCTGTGCAATCGAATTTGTGGTAAATGCTGCTACAAAAACAACGAATAAATAATTTTTCATGGTTATAAATAATTGTTAAATTGGTTTTGCAAATTTGGAAATCGTTTAGACGCAAAAACATACTGTAAATAGGTAATTTTTATTTATATTTAATTTTCGGAATTCTATTACGCCGCTGATATTGATGCACCAAACCCGAATAGTAATCCTTGACGACCACGAGATATTCCTGAAAGGCCTCGAAAAACTTCTGGGCAATCAGCCTACGCTTCGATTAGTGGCAACTTTTTCGGACGGAAAATCGCTTCTTGATACCTTATCCAACCTAAAAGCCGATATGCTGATTCTGGATTTACAACTGCCCGATATTTCGGCAGAAGATTTATTGCAGCGAATCAAGGCGATTAATCCAAACATCCCGATTTTGTATTTGACTATGATGCGAGGTAGTCGAATTCGACACCGAATCGAAAAAATGGGGGCAAATGGATATATTTTGAAGGATGCTTCGGTCGAAGAATTAATCAAAGCGATAAATCTGGTAGCTGGTGGTAAAACATATTTTTTGGAGGATTCAGAAACAAAAGAGGATGAAAAAAATACTGTTACTTTTGCACAAAGTAGGGTGCATGAGTTGTTGAGTAAACGCGAGATTGAGATTCTGAAATTAGTTTGTGCCGAATATAGCAGTGCCGAAATCGGCGAAAAACTATTTTTGAGTACAGGAACGGTCGATACGCATCGTCGGAATATATTAGTAAAACTGGGGGTAAATAATACGGTTGGGTTAGTCAAATTTGCACTTCAAAATGGGCTGATTGATGAAAAATAAATACCTAATAATCAGTATTTTATCTCTTACCAGCCTCTTTTGTTTTGGACAAACTTCAAAAAAAGAGGTTGATGAATGGATAAATACTTGGCAATATACCGATGCCGCTAAAAAAGACTCAATGCTGTTTTGGTCGGATAAACTGCTCAATGCCGCAAAAAAACTCAATTATCCACGAGCCGAGGCTTTTTCTTTGCGGATTCGTGGGTTATACTACGATTTTAATAATCAAGCTACCGAAGCCACTAAATATTATTTGGCATTTTTGGATAAAACAAAATCTTACGGTGGGGTTTCGGATGAGATGTCGGCAACTTCTGACTTAGTCTATATTTATTTCTTGACCAATCAATTAGCCAAAGCAAAACCATTGGTTTTGAGTTTTACAACCCGAAAAGACAAATCCGATTTGGATGCTAAAAAACTTGCTACTTTTTATAATAACTTAGGGGTAATTTACCGTAACGAGGGAAAAGAAGATAGTGCTATCTTGGCATACCGGCAATCGCTCAAAATCAAAGAAACCCTTAAAGACCAAAAAGGGCTCTCGAATCTTAGAATCAATTTGAGTTCGCTATTGATAAATCAAAAAAAGTTTGATGAGGCACTGAAACTGACCGAATCAAACTTAGATTATCTCAAGACGAACGAAAACAAGACCGACCTCTGGTACAATTTAGTCAATAAGGCATGGTGTCTGGAAGGACTAAAACGCTATAAAGAAACCGATGA
>JALOLV010000236.1 GCA_025455785.1 Spirosomataceae bacterium
ACTTATATGCTTGACTTCTTAGAGAAGAATCAAGTAAAACTGAGCGATATTGATGTGGTTTTTTTGACTGGCGGAACCTCGATGGTGCGTCCGTTGCGTGAGAGATTTGTGCAACACTTCGGGTCAGATAAAATCAAAACGGGCGATAATTTCAACAGTGTTGCGATGGGGCTGGCGTACAGCTACAAGGTTTTGGCAGGTAACAAATGACTGATTTTAAACCGCTGACGGGGCTTTTAGCCGCCGTCAGGGTTGTATAAAATTACTGCAAAGTCTCAACCGAGCGTTGGATAAACTTAGTCAAGTCATTGCCCGATAGCATTCCTTGCGAAACAATCGTTAGACCGAGTGGCATATCGCCAAACATACCAGCTTGACCGCTAATGGCCTGCATGTCTTTCCAGCGACGCATAAATTCGGGCAATACAATCGAAACCGGTAGTTCATCCGTAGGCAAGGCCTCAATCTGCACCATATTTGTACCGGCAAATTCTTTAAAAATACCTTCAGCTTTAGTTTTTTCGTCTTCGGTTAGCACACTTTCAATCTTGATGTCTTTGTCAATCAATTTATCGAGTGTTTCCGAATCAACACGTTTGAAAGTAACCTTCTCTAATTTCGATTCGAGAGCATTGATGAAGTGTCCATCCAAGACATCATCCAATAGCAAAATATCGTATTCACGCTTCTTGGCCGACTCGATGTAAGCATCTTGTTTTGCTTTGTCGTTGGCATAAAGATAAACCGTCGTTTCGTTTTTGTCGGTCTGGTTTGGTTTTACTTTTTCTTTGTATTCGTCAAATGTAAAGAATTGATTATCAATGTTTCGGAGCAAAGTAAAGTCTTTGGCTCGGTCGTAGAATTTATCGTCTGATATGATACCGTACTTCACAAAAAGACCGATACTTTCCCATTTCTCTTCAAATGCCTTGCGGTCGTTTTTGTAAAGTTCTGATAGTTTGTCGGCAACTTTTTTGGTGATATGGCTATTGATTTTCTTCACGTTGCCGTCGGCTTGCAGATAGCTTCTCGAAACATTGAGCGGAATATCCGGCGAATCAATCACGCCGTGCAATAATTGTAAGAATTCTGGTACGACATTCTTAACATCATCAGTAATAAAAACCTGACGGCTGTATAATTGTATTTTTTCGCGATTGAGCTGAAAATCCTTTTTGATTTTCGGGAAATACAAAACACCAGTCAGATTAAACGGATAATCTACATTGAGGTGAATCCAGAAAAGTGGGTCTTCGCCAAAAGGATAAAGTTCTTTGTAGAATTTGAGGTAATCTTCGTCGGTAAGCTCGGATGGTGATTTTGTCCAAATCGGATTTGGGTTATTGATTACATTACCATCAAATTCGATTTCGATTGGTAAGAATTTGCCGTATTTTTCGAGAATTTGCTTGATTTTGAAATTATCTAAAAACTCAGCCGATTCTTCTGAAACGTGTAACACAATATCAGTTCCTCGTTCGGCCTTGTCCGAATCCGTGATTTCAAACTCGGTGCTACCATCACAAATCCAACGAGCGGCTGGTTCGTCTTTGTAATTTTTAGAGATAACTTCCACTTGCTCAGCAACCATGAATGCCGAGTAAAAACCAAGCCCAAACTGCCCGATGATTTCTTTTGTGTCGGTTTTTTCTTTGTATTTTTCTAAGAATTCTTTTGCTCCCGAAAATGCTATCTGATTGATATATTTTTTGATTTCTTCAGCCGACATCCCGATACCAGCATCCGAAATTGTGATTGTTTTTGCGTCTTTGTCAACTGCAACTTTTATTTTTAAGTCACCCAATTCGCCGTTGAATTCGCCAATCGAAGCTAACTTTTTAATCTTTTGTGTGGCATCTACCGCATTTGATACCAATTCACGAAGGAAAATTTCATTGTCCGAATACAAAAATTTCTTAATTATCGGAAAGATGTTCTCGGTATTAATCGAAATCGTACCTTTTTCTGCCATAATTTTATGAATAATTAAATGATTGAGTTGTATTTTAACCTCATCCCAACCGCTATCCCGACAGTGTTACGGTTTATACATAATTTAAGTTTGATAATTTCTCCCCATTTTTTAGGGGGAGTACCTCGAAAATCAAATATTTCTTGATTTTCGAGGGGAGGGGGTAAACACAGAAGGTGAAATTTGGCTTCAAAAGTACTTCAATCTTCTTCGACCCCTCCGTCCCGACTTATCGTCAGGGACACCTCCCCTAAAACATAGGGGAGGAAATTAAAATAAAAAATGTGTATAAACAGTAGCTCCCGACATAGAGGGGCTAATGGTTGTTTTCTGTCATATCATTTTCAAATCTCATTCCATTGTATTAATTACTGACAGATTGGCAGAAAAGTACGGTGCTTTTTTAAGCCATTACGACACAAATTTCATTAAATTTGCATAAATGATTAACCCAAATAAATAAATGGACTTGTTTTCGCATACGACCGAAGCCCAACGCATCAACGAGCTAACCGAAAAGCTGAATTACTACACTGACCGTTATTATCAGGATGCGGTTTCGGAGATTTCGGACGAAGAATTTGACTTTTTGCTGAAAGAACTCGAAAAATTAGAAACCGAAAATCCCCACCTCAAACGCCCCGATTCGCCGACACACCGAGTAGGAGGGACGATAACTAAAGAATTTAAGGCCGTAGAGCATCGTTATCCAATGCTCTCATTATCAAATACTTACAACGAGCAAGATTTGCTCGATTGGGACGAACGCATCAAAAAAGTATTGACCGACCGCCCCTATGAATATATTTGCGAAATAAAGTTTGATGGCATTTCGCTTTCGATGACCTACGAAAACGGAGTTTTGGTTCGTGGCGTTACCCGCGGCGATGGCACCAAAGGCGATGACATCACGACCAACGTCAAGACAATTAGAACCCTTCCATTGCGGATTTCGGATTTCGGATTTGGGAATGAAATAAAAACTCAACTTGAAGCTTTGAAACCTGAAACTTTAAACTTCGAAGTTCGTGGCGAAGGTTTTATGCCAATAAGTTCGTTTGAAAGAATCAACCAAGAGCGTGAAGACATTGGCGAGTCACCATTGGCAAATCCGAGAAACGCTGCGGCCGGAACATTCAAAATGCAGGATTCGGGCGAGGTCGCTCGTCGTGGATTAGATTGTTACATTTATCAATTTTTATCGGATAATGACGCCATTAAAACCCACGAAGAGAGCCTTCTGATGCTTAAAAAAGCGGGTTTTAATGTTTCGCCTACGTGGCGAAAAGTGGCTGATATTCAGGGAGTTATAGCTTACATAAATGAATGGTCGGAGAAACGCCACAGTCTGCCGTGTGCTACTGATGGAATCGTCGTAAAAATCAACGATTACGCCCAAAGAGAAGAACTGGGATTCACGTCGAAGAGTCCACGCTGGGCGATTGCGTATAAGTACAAAGCCGAGTCTAAATCTACTTTGTTGAAGGGTGTAACGTTTCAAGTTGGACGCACGGGGGCGGTTACGCCAGTGGCCGAACTCGAACCAATCGAGCTGGCAATGACTACCGTAAAACGAGCAACGCTACACAATGCCGACGAAATTGTGCGTTTGGGTCTGCAAATTGGCGATTATGTATTTGTCGAAAAAGCGGGTGAAATTATCCCCAAAATTACGGGTGTGGATAAAAGCAAAAAGCCTGTTTTAAGCGACCAGAAGTTGGTATTTCCAACAAATTGCCCTGCTTGCGGAACAGAACTAAAGCGAAACGAAGGCGAAGCGGCTACTTTTTGCCCCAACGACAAAGGTTGTCCACCCCAAATCAAAGGTAAAGTTGAGCATTTTATCCAACGCAAGGCCATGAATATCGAAAGTCTCGGCGAAGGAAAATTGGAATTACTTTTTGATAAAGGTTTGGTTCGGAATGCGGCCGATTTATATGATTTGCGATACGAACAATTGCTCGGACTCGAAAAAATCACGGTTGATGAAGAAACTGGCAAAGAACGACGAGTGAGTTTTAAAGAAAAGACGGTTCAGAATATATTGGATGGTATCGAAAAATCGAAACAACAACCATTTGCGAAGGTACTTTTCGGTATCGGAATCCGCTTTGTGGGCGAGACAACTGCCGAAAAATTAGCGGCCTATTTCAAGACAATGGATGCCCTGCAAGTTGCCGATTTTGAGGCTTTGCGAAGTGTTCCAGAAGTTGGTGAACGCATTGCACAAAGTGTTTTAGAGTTTTTTAAGGAGGTTGATAATCAGGAATTTGTAAATCGTTTGAAGGCTTCGGGATTGCAAATGGAGGCTGAGAATATCGTGGTCGAAATAGAAGGTAATGCCCTCGAAGGAAAAACGTTTCTATACACGGGTACGTTCGAGAATTTTAGTCGTGAAGAACTCGAAAACAAGATTGAAGCCAATGGTGGGAAATTAGTAAGTGGGGTCTCTAAAAAGTTAGATTTCTTGATTGTTGGCGAAGGAGCAGGACCTTCTAAACTCCAAAAAGCACAACAATTAGGTGTAAAAATGATTAATGAATCTGAGTTTATCGCCCTTTTGGGCTGATTGATTATGCTGGTATGGACGGATTCATGCCAGCATAATCAATCTTTGTGCTGGATATAAATTGGATTATGTTATTTTATTAACTACTTCTCTTAACCTTACTTCAAAGACAAACATTGAAAAACTATCTTAAAATTCTGACTTTATTGGCATTGACTGCCTGTATGTCGGGGCCTTACAAAAAGACGAATAAAACCTATAAAAAGCAAGCCAAGCAGTATGCCAAGGTAATCAGTCAGTTGCCTAAGATAGACTCTTTGGGCGTTGCTCAAACCAACTTTTGGGCTGGAACAACCAATTTTAGCTTGCGTAAGCCCAATATCGTCGTGATTCATCACACTGCCCAAAAAAGTTGCGAACAAACCCTCAAAACCTTTACGCTCGAACGCACCAAAGTCAGTGCTCACTACGTAATCTGCGAAGACGGCGTGATTCACCAAATGCTTAACGATTATATGCGTGCTTGGCACGGTGGGGTTGGGAGATGGGGTACAATAAACGACGTAAATTCATCGAGTATTGGTATCGAACTCGATAATGACGGTTTTGAGCCATTCTCCGAAAAACAAATGCAATCGTTGCTTAACCTGCTTACTCATCTCAAAAAGAAATACGATATTCCGACTGCCAATTTTATTGGTCATGCCGATATTGCCCCGACCCGCAAAAACGACCCAAATGTCAATTTTGATTGGAATCTACTATCGAAAAATGGCTTTGGGGTTTGGTACGGAGATACGCTAAATCTGAGCATTCCGAATGATTTTAATCCGTATTTGGGGCTAAAATCAATTGGCTATCACCTAAAAGATACGAGTGCGGTGGTTGTGGCATTCAAGCGAAAATACACCAAAACCGAAGGCAGCCGTATCTTGACCGATGCCGACAAAAAGATTTTGTATTCGCTTGTGCGAGAAAACATGAAGAATTAATCATCAACACAAACCAAAGAGTCTCCCATGAGAAAACTTTTCAT
>JALOLV010000237.1 GCA_025455785.1 Spirosomataceae bacterium
TGTGCCAACAGAACTTTGAGCCGACATATTCTTAATAGCATTAACTTTTTCAGGGTTCATTCCTGCACCAAAATCTTGAATTTCAATTAGTTGCCCTTTTTGATTAGTACTTGAACTCACCAAAATTTCACCACCCTCAAATGAATATTTTATGGCATTTAAAAAGATATTTCGTATAATAATTTCGAGGTAGGATTTATCGGTTTCCACACTTAGACACAACAAATCATATTCAATTTTTATAGATTTTGCATCTAAGAGTGTTCGTATTTGTTCCTCTATTTCTTGTAAAAAATCGAATAGAAGAATTTTTGTTTTTTGGGTTTGTTTTCTTTTTAATTGAATATTTGCCCAAGCCAATAGGTTTTCTAAAAGATTGGTAACTTTATTAACTTCATTGAGCGTATTTTGAAAATATCTTTGTTTTTTTTCCGTCGGAAGGTCAGTGTACATATCCAACTCCAAGAGCATTTTTAGCGAAGCAAGTGGAGTGCGGAGGTCGTGGCCAAGAATAGCAAAAAGCCTGTCTTTTACTTTATTGAGGTCTTCTAAAGCTACTTTCTGTTTTTCGATTTGAATGTTCTTGGTTTTTATTTTATTAAAAAAGAACAACAGAAAACTTATGACCAAGCCCGATATGATAGCAATTGAAACAAAAATATTTCGCTGGTTTTTATGTTTTAGGTTTTCGGCTTCTTGAATCGCCAGTTCAGAGTTCTTTTTTTGGAGTGTGTATTGATTTTCTAAATCCATCATTTTTAACCTATTGTCGTTATTGTAGAGGCTATCTTTTATTTGATGGTATTTGATAAGATTTATGTTTTGTTCTTTGTAATTTCCTTGATTTTTATAAAATTCAGCAATATAGCGGTAAGTCTCCATCTCTGTCCGAATATCCTTGGTGAGTTTAACCAATTCCAGACATTTATTGAATGAAGCCAAAGCCATAGGATTATTATTTAACTTGGTATATGCCAAACCCAAATCTGAATAAATAAATGCAAGTTTTTGATTTTTTGCATTAGAATTCCATTTTTCGTTCATCTTTAGGGCTTTATTCAAGTATTCAACAGCCAAATCATATTGTTTAAGTTGAATGTAAGTCAAGCCGATTTCATTAAGAATATCAGCTATTTCTACTCCAGAATTATATTTTTGGGCAAATTTCAATGCTTTAAAATGAAGGTCTAAACACTTTTTAAAATCACCTCTGTAATAAGCAATAAAAGACTCTTGTTCGATAAATCCCCATAAATTGACACTGTCTTTAGGTGTTTTGATGTTTTTGTAACCTAAGTTGATGTATTTTTGAGCTTGTTCAAATTTATTTATTTGTACGAATGACTGAGCAATGGCATGATAAGCCACGATGAGTTCTTCTCTAAGTTTTAATTTCTCAACTTTGTTGGCATATTCGATAGATTGTTGAAGATATTTATCAAAATCGCCTTTGTATCCGTAATAATTCTTGATTTTTTTTAGCGTTTCCAGTTCCTCATTTTGATTGTTGAGTTGCTTGCATAATTTGAGCAATTCTTCAAGATTCTGGAGGTAAGAAGCAGATTCAAGTGGCTCGTGGGTACGAAGCTGAAGCCTTATAGAAAGTTGTTCGGAAGTATTTGTCGTTTTTGCCAGTACAATATACAGAGAATCAATGTTTGGTCTCTGAGCAAAAGATAGATATTGAAAGAAAAAGAGAAAAATGAATAGGTGCTTCATATGAATCTTTTTATTACTTTACCATTCACTATTTTGTTTAAAACGTCTTCTTGATAAGTACTTCCGACCGAAATTTCGACCTTTCCCAAAAAAACAGAATCATTTGAAATTGCCGTGATTTTCTTCAAATTAACCAAATGCGTTCTGCTAACTCTAATAAAATCTTCACAATCGAGTTGATGCTCAAAATTTTTGATGCCAACCAAGGCTACTTTCTTCATTCCGTTATCCAAAAATATTGACGAAAAATCCCCCATCGACTGAATATAGAGAACTTCTTTATGAAAAATCCTATGAAAAATACCTTTGTCTTTGACGAAAAAATATTTATTATCGCTGAAATTAACAATGTCGCCATCCACCGACTTTTTATACATTTTCACTAAAGTCTCTGCTTTTTCTACCGCCTTTACCAACCTATCAGCTTTTACAGGTTTAATTAGATAATCAACGGCATTCAGCTCGAAGGCATCAAGAGCAAAATCACGGTGTGAGGTTACAAAAATTACAAAGGGTGGGTGTTGGAGACTATTCATAAACTCGATGCCGTTCATTGCGGGCATTTCAATGTCCAAGAAAATAAAGTCCGGTTTGGTATTTTTTAGGATTTCTCGGGCTTCTACAGCATTTTCTGCCATACCAACACACTCGGCCAACGACAGCTGCTGAATTTGGTTAAGGAGATATAATCTATGAAGTTCGTTATCGTCAAGAATAACGCAGGTAAGCATAATAATCTGAAATTTTAAAGAAAATATAAAATGACTTTTTTGAGTAATCAATCTACTATTTTAATTAGTTCAACTACTCCTTGTATGGTTTCAAATACAAATATTTAAGACAAGAAAATTGGCAAATACATTTGTTGAAACTGATACTCAAAGATAGCTAAGAAACATCGTTTCTCAATCAATAAAAGCAAATTAGAATTTGCTTTTATAAACTATCTCAGACGAAAACTTGATGATAATGAATAGGGTTTCTGCGGACTAAAAAACTTGAAAATGCTCGCATCAAATTAAAGACCTCGCCGTTTATCACAATGCCGATATGGGATAACTACACCAGTTGACATTCATAAATCAATTGCTTCGGAAATCAAAAAATCATAACACGCTTTAAATTAAAATTCACTATATCGAAGTTAAAACGTTTGTCTTTTAATTATTTATCTAACTTGATTTTACGTCAAATAAAACCTACCTCCTAAGAGGTATTTTTTTTGGTAATAACTACTAATTAATTTGTGTTGTTTTAAACTGTTAAATAATGAAAAGATATTCATTAGTCTTTGTTTTCAGCCTCAGTATTACCAAACTAATCGCACAATCATCAATTATTTTACCCAATGGAAATGTGATTCCCTCAATGACACAAGCCAGTCGCCCCACCAATAACCTTACTATGGGTCAGTTGATTTATCAGACTGATGGTATTTCGGGGCTATATGTTTGGAATGGGACAGCTTGGTCGTTGGTTGGTTCGGGCAGTGGAAACGGAACAGTTACCAGTGTTACGGCAACTCCCCCTTTATCTGTTACAAATGGCTCAACTACGCCCCAAATTAGCCTCGCACAAGCAAGTAGTTCTACAAACGGGTTTCTTTCAAGTACCGATTGGACGACTTTCAATAATAAACAAAATGCCTTGGCTAACGCAAATGCAACTACTTCGGGGATTTTAACAAGTGTCGATTGGACGACTTTCAATAATAAACAAAATGCTTTGGCTAATGCTAATGCAACTACTTCGGGGATTTTGACGAGTGCCGATTGGACGACTTTCAATAATAAATTCTCTCTTCCGGCATTTTCTATGGGTAGTATTCCTTTTGCAAACGGCTCAACACTTTTAGAAGACAACACCAGTTTGAAGTGGGAGACTTCGCCTTCAAAAAGATTAAGGGTTAATGGTGAAAACGATGGAACATTTGCCAGCGGATGGATTAAATGGATTAGTGCATCATTTGGTGGTTCTGGGGGTAGTAGAGTTGTGATGGGCGTTCAACACGGAAAAGCCACTATTGCTGCACATAACACAAATTTATCAGAATGGCGAGATTTGAGTTTAAATCCAAACGGTAAAGTCGGAATTTCACTTGACACATTAAGTCCGACAGCAAATCTTGATATTCAGGGAACAATAAGGATAAGAACTGGTGCAACTGCTGACTACGTTCTGACAAGTGATGCCAATGGATATGCTACATGGCAATCTGCCCCGCAAGGTCCGGCTGGTCCTGCGGGACCAGAGGGGCCAGCAGGACCACAAGGCCCAATGGGTAATGAAGGACCAATGGGTATTGCTGGGCCAACAGGGCCGCAAGGGCCACCCGGTGAATGTAATTGTATGAATTTCACGGAATCCATTTTAGAAAAGGCTAATCTCTCAAATTACAAAAATTTAGCTTCTGTAGGTGAAAATAAAGTGATTACAAGCAATGAAGCGATAGATATTTTTTCGGGTAATATCAAAACCGATGCAAACGGCAATGCACTAATTGTATTAACAGATGTATTTAAACACAAGTACAGAGACTTCAAATATCAACTGACTATTATTGGTGAAACGTTTGCTCAAGCAATCGTCAGCAAAAAAGTGAATAATGATAGATTTGAAATAAAAACTAATCTCCCGAATACAGAAGTTAGTTGGCACCTGACGGGAGTAAGACAGTAATCTGAGCATTAAAATTTAATCGAAAAACATACATGAAACGATTTCTTTACGTAAGTTTTATTATCACTTCTTTTCTAAGAGGCTTCTCCCAATCATCTATCATTTTACCAAATGGAAATGTGATACCCTCGATGACCCAAGCCAACCGCCCCACAAATAACCTCACCGTGGGTCAGTTGATTTACCAAACCGATGGTATTTCGGGTCTATATTTATGGAATGGCACTACTTGGACGTTGGTTGGTTCGGGTAGTGGAAATGGAACAGTTACCAGTGTTACGGCAACTACCCCTTTGTCTGTTACAAATGGTTCGACTACGCCCCAAATTAGCCTCTCACAAGCAAGTAGTTCTACAAACGGGTTTCTTTCAAGCACCGATTGGACGACTTTCAATAATAAACAAAATGCTTTAGCTAATGCCAGTGCAACTACTTCGGGAATTTTAACAAGTACCGATTGGACGACTTTCAATAATAAACAAAATGCTTTAGCTAATGCCAGTGCAACTACTTCGGGAATTTTGACCAATACCGATTGGACGACTTTCAATAATAAACAAAATGCTTTAGCTAATGCCAGTGCAACTACTTCGGGAATTTTGACCATTACCGATTGGACAACTTTTAATAATAAACAAAATGCTTTAGCTAATGCCAGTGCAACTACTTCGGGGATTTTGACAAGTGCCGATTGGACGACTTTCAACAACAAGCAAAATGCTTTGGCTAATGCCAGTGCAACTACTTCGGGAATTTTGACCAATACCGATTGGACGACTTTTAATAATAAACAAAATGCTTTAGCTAATGCCAGTGCAACTACTTCGGGAATTTTAACAAGCACCGATTGGACGACTTTCAATAATAAATTTACCCTACCGAGTCTGACAGATGGTAGTATTTTGTTTTCAAACGGCACAACGATTGACCAAAATAATGGTGGCACAACGATTGACCAAAATAATGGTAGTTTGAAGTGGACAAACTCAATCAGAAGATTAGACGTGAGAGGTTTGAATGATGGAACGGTTGGAGCAGGATTTACCAACTGGATTAGTACCACAATTGGTGGAAGCGGCGGAAACCGAATTGTGATGGGTATTCAGAATGGCGAAGCAACCATCGGAGCCCACAATGAAGCCTTGAACGCTTGGGCAAAATTGGTACTGAATCCTGCAGGAACTACGGCAGTGGGTTCGCTTGTGGGTACGGGTACAAGAATGGTCGTGGCAAACAATTTGGGTGAATTGACAACACAGGCCATTCCGACAGCAACGGCTGATAATCTTGGAAACCATACGGCCACCCAAAATATAAATATCAATAACAATTGGATAAGTAACAATGGCACAAATGCGGGAATCAAAATGGAAAATACAGGAAAGGTAATCATAACGAATGGAAA
>JALOLV010000238.1 GCA_025455785.1 Spirosomataceae bacterium
ACACTGGCACACTCACCCACTCCGATTTCGGTCTGGAAAACATCATCGTGTCCCCAATCAATGAAATCGGTATCAATCAATGTCGATAAATCTGCCAATGGTTTCAATAATTCGTAGAAGTATTTTTCGCCTTGGCGGTCATAATAATCATTGAAATATTCACCATCTAATTGATTTTGTTCATAATCAGACAATAATGTACGCAAAACCGCTGGTCCACGCTTGCTCGGAACTTTGATAACCTTATCGGATATACGTCCAACCCCATCGCCGACTGTTCCGCCACCCAACAAAACCTGTAAAGCTGGCAAAACTCTTTTATCGGCCGATTTCAACGAACTTCCATGAAAACCGATATTTGCCATGCCGTGCTGTCCGCAAGAATTCATACATCCCGAAATCTTGATTTTGATATGATTATCGTGAATCAAATCAGGAAATTCACTACGAATAACTTTTTCTAATTCGTAGGTGATTTGTACCGAATCCGAAATCGCCAAATTACAAGTATCAGTACCCGGGCAGGCAGTTATGTTAGCAATGCTATTTGCTCCGCCTTCGGCCAAATTATGCTCGGCCAAAACATTGAAAACAAACGGCAAATTTGCCTCTGGTACAAAACGCAAGAAAAGACCTTGATTGATGGTTACTCTCACGTCATCACCGATGTATCCATCCAATTTTTCAATCAAACTCCTTGAAATTGTACTTGAGAGATTACCCAACGGAACTCTCACAAAAACACCGTAAAAACCATCTTGTTTTTGTTTGAATACGTTTGTAACAAACCAATCTTGATAAGTTTTTTGACTTGTGATTTGGGGATATTGATTGTCTGAAATTTTTAAATCGGATACTTGATATTCAAAATCAGAAACATGAAACTGGTGAACTTTCAATGCTTTATGCTCGGCATTTACCAATTCTAAGAAAGTTTCAAAGCCAATCTTCTGAATTAAGAATTTGAGACGTGCCTTGCTACGTGAGTTACGCTCTCCGTGGCGGTCGAAAACCCTCAAAACAGATTCAACAAACGGAATCATCTGGTCTTCGGCCAAAAATTCATGGGCAATCTGTGCCAACATTGGCTGAGCCCCAAGCCCTCCACCTACAACAATCTTAAATCCACGTTTTCCATCAACGATTTTAGGGATAAACCCTACATCGTGCATATAAGTTAGAGCGGTGTCTTCATCCGAGTTCGAGAACGCCATTTTTATCTTGCGTCCCATTTCTTGGCAGATTGGATTACGTAAGAAATACCTAAAAAGAGCATCGGCATAAGGGGTTACGTCGAATGGTTCATTGGGGTCGATACCGGCTGTTACTGAGGCAGTTACGTTACGAACGGTATTTCCACAAGCCTCACGGAGCGTAATTTCATCTTGCTCTAACTTCGCCCAAAGTTCGGGGGTACGGTCGAGGCTCACAAAATGTATCTGAACATCCTGACGGGTCGTGAAATGTAGATTACCCGTTGAATATTCATCAGAAATATCAGCAATCCGTTTCCATTGTCTGAGGGTCATTTTTCCGTAAGGCAGCTTGATACGCACCATCTGCACACCTTGCTGACGTTGCCCATAAACCCCACGAGCCAAACGAAGACTACGAAATTTCTCTTCGTGAATCTTACCTTCTCTAAACAAACGGATTTTTTTTTCTAAATCTATTATATCCTTCTCGATAAGTGGATTTTCTAATTCTGTTCTGAAACTTTGCATAATATCCTGATTATCAATTAATTGCAAATCAAATTTATTTTTGATTTTGATAATTTATACAAAGATAATTTTAATCTATTAATTTTATAGAGTTTATAGTATAATATAATTTAATATGTCATTACTTTTGGTTATAATATAAACTATTTAGGGATTCAGAACAAATAGAGCCTCAAACATTATCGGTGTTGATAGAAACCAACAAAGTATTTTTACTATTTTTGCGTTAATAAATAGTAAATAATATCAATGAGCGAGCAAAATAAACCTGTTATCGGTATTACGATTGGCGATTACAACGGCGTTGGACCCGAAGTAATTTTAAAAGCATTGGGCAACAACCGTCTCAATAAAATTTGTACCCCTGTCATTTATGGTTCAGGCAAAATCATGAGCAAGTATCGCCAAATGGTAGATTTGAAAGAATGGCAGTTTTTTACGATTCAGAAGCCCGAACAAGCCAACCCAAAACAGGTGAATTTGATAAATTGCACAAACGACCAAAACCTCGAACTCAGCCTCGGAAAATCTACTCCCGAAGCTGGAAAATTGGCGTTTGAATCACTCAAACGTGCCGTGGGAGACCTCAAAGCCGGTAGAATTGATGCACTCGTAACAGCACCAATTAATAAACACAACATTCAGAGCGAAGAATTCAAATTTGTGGGTCATACTGAATATTTGGCGGAGTCATTCAATAGCAAAGAATTTTTGATGTTTATGGTAAGCGAACGCCTCAAAATCGGGGTTGTAACAGGTCATTTACCCTTAGAGAAAGTAAAGCAAAATATCAATAAAGAATTGATAATCAAAAAGATAGAGCAGATTTTAAACTCACTCAAAAAAGACTTTGGCATTCAGAAACCACGAATCGCAGTTTTGGGCTTGAATCCACACGCTGGCGAAAACGGACTTTTGGGCAACGAAGAAAAAGAGATTATTAACCCAGCCATCATCGAAACCAAGAAGAAAGGAAATTTGGTTTTTGGGCCTTTTCCAGCCGACGGTTTTTTCGGGACGAATGCTTGGCAGCAATACGACGCTGTTTTGGCAATGTATCACGACCAAGGATTGATGCCGTTTAAGATGCTGGCATTTGAGGAAGGTGTCAATTTCACTGCTGGACTACCCGCTGTGCGTACCTCACCCGACCACGGGACGGCTTATGACATTGCTGGCAAAAATGAAGCCGATGAATCGTCGTTGATTCATGCAATCTACACCGCAGTTGATGTTTCGCAACGACGCAAAGAAAACGCAAGCCTTGAGGCAAATTCATTGAAAAAGAAAAATATTGTTATAAAAGACGAAGTGATGGAGGAGTGAGTGAATTGCGAATTAGTGAATGAGCGAATTAGTGAATGAGCGAATGAGTGAATGAGCGAATGAGTGAATGAGTAAATTGTGAATGAGTGAGTAATCAATCAGATTTTAAGATGCAGATACGTACCAAAATAGCCATGCAGTTTTCGCTCATTGTTGCGATAATTTTGGCTGTTTTTTCGTATTCGTTTTACTATTTTTCTGAGAATTTCCGCAAACAAGAATTTGCCAATCGCTTGACCGACCGTGTGGTTTCAACAACCAAGCTCATGAAAAAACTCGGTATCACTGAGCAGGATAAAAAGAAGATTCGTGATGCAAATAAAACTACTCTTGCCAAACTAAACGCCGAAAAAGTACTTGTTTTTAATAGCGAAGATAAGCTCGAATACGCCAGCTACGAAGCCGATTCTATCAAATATAGCCCAAAACTCTATAAGCGAATCCGACAAAAACGCTACCTCGATACAACAATCGTCGGTGAGCAAATCATTGGATTAATTTATAAAGATGAAGAAGGCAAAGAATACGTTGCCATTGCTTCATCGAATGATACTTCGGGCAAAGAAAACCTCATCAAATTTCGTAAGACTCTGATAATCAGTTTTTTTGTGGGTGTTGCCCTGACGATTTTCTTGGGGGTTTTATTCGCTGGCCAATCGCTCAAACCAATTTCGGACATGAACCGTGAGATTAAAAACATTACGGCCTACAACCTCCAACAAAAACTTAGCACGGGCAATAATCACGATGAAATTGCCCAATTGGCCCACAATTTCAATCAAATGCTGGTACGTTTAGAGCGTTCGTTTGAGCTTCAACGGAGTTTTGTATCGAATGCCTCGCACGAATTGCGTACGCCATTGGCTTCGCTCAAATCCGAAATTCAGGTTGCTCTCGAACGTGAACGTTCTGAGGGCGAGTATAGAGAGATTCTTCAATCATTACTATTTGATACTCAACGACTTATACAACTCACAAATGGTCTTTTGCAATTAGCCCAATCCGAAAATCGTGAAAAAAGCGTAAAGTTTCAAGCCATCAGGATTGATGAATTACTTTTTGAAGCCCAAGAGGAAGTAAATCATCAGAATGCCAATTACCAAGTTTTGATTGATTTTGATGAAATCCCCGACGATGACGAGTGGGTAACTGTCAATGGTAATGATGCACTACTAAAAACTGTTTTCACAAATCTTTTTGATAATGCTTGCAAATATTCAGCCGACTATAAAGCTGAGGTAAAAATTAAATTTAATCAGAAAAACTGTATTATTTCGGTAAAAGATAACGGAATCGGTATTCCTAATGAAGAAATAAGCAAAATTTTTGAGCCATTTTATCGTACACAAAACGCAGCAGTTTATAAAGGTCATGGCATTGGTCTATCTATCTGCCGACGGATAATCGATATGCACAAAGGTAAAATTGAGGTCAAGAGCGAGGTCGGTCAGGGGAGTGTCTTCACGGTATTATTGCCGCACCTGTAAACACATTCAAGAGTTTAGTAAATACATTTCAATTTATTTTTAACCAAAATACAACAACTTCATGCAGAAATCTTACAAGCTCATCCTTCTCTGTGTTTTACTTTTCCAATTTCGAGCAAATGCACAGTTTCCTGCCGGTGGTGGATTAGGCCAAATCAAGAATCAATTAGAAAAGGTTGGCGGAAAAATCTCTAAAAAAGATGCCGCTTTAATCGTCGATAAACTGTACAAAGAGAAAATCCTCAACGAAAATGGGCGAGATATTTTTAAGGCTTACGTTCTCGAAGGCAAAACACCCGAAATTTTTGAGAAAAAACCAAAGACCGATTCGAGTTCGGGTAAGGGCGAATCTGCCAAACAAATGCTCTCGATGCTCAAAGGAGCCGATTCGTTAGCCATTAATCGAGCTGCATTTTTGGTACTTTTGGGCGTGATAGATTTACATCGAACTACCTACGAGACAGCCCGTTTGATGAAAGCCCCACTCGATAAATTGAAACCCATTTTGGGCGAAAAATGGTCATTTAAACCAATAATCGAAGGCGATATTCAGAATCCATTCAGTTTTAAGGTAAAAATGAATGATTATCGTGATGGGTATCAAGGATTGCTCGAATCGCTCAATAAAACTGGTATTTTAGACCCAAAGGTTTATGCCGATTGCCAGAAATGGCTCACCAAAGATGAGCGATTCATCCTCAAAGACTTCAGTATTTTTCTGTATGCGGCTGTTCGTAGTTTGTACTACGATAGTTATGAATCACTTCGCAAAAGCCAATTTAGCCAAATAGATACG